>CAJUBL010000077.1 GCA_910584665.1 uncultured Muribaculaceae bacterium
AACTGCTGTAAACGGTTTTGCAGACCGGTGCCTAACCACTCGGCCAAGGAACCATGTCGTGGTTTTATGAGTGCAAAGGTAGAGCTTTGTTTCTAATTATGCAAATGTTTTCCGCAGTTTTTTTGTACCTTTGTACCCGTAAATATCAAACCAATCTATTCCAAGGTACATTATAATGATTTCTGTCAATGATTTAACTATGCAATTCGGGAAAAGAATACTTTTCCAGGATGTAAACATAAAGTTCACCCAAGGTAACTGTTACGGTATTATCGGTGCAAACGGGGCCGGAAAATCAACGCTGATGCGCATTCTTTCCGATCAGCTTTCTCCTACACGCGGCTCTGTTTCACAAGGCCCGGGCGAGCGTATGAGCGTGCTTGAACAGGACCATTTCAAGTATGATGATTGTACTGTCATAAACACGGTCCTGCAGGGACACACTGTATTATGGGACATAATGCAGGAGAAAGACGCTTTATATGCAAAGTCCGATTTCAGTGACGCTGACGGTATAAGAGCATCAGAACTTGAAGAAAAATTTGCAGAGCTTGAGGGATGGAATGCCGAAAGTGATGCCGCCGAACTACTCAGCGGCCTCGGTATAAAGGAAGACAGGCATTACATGCTCATGAAAGATCTTACAGGCAGCGAGAAAGTGCGCGTTCTCCTCGCCAAGGCATTGTTCGGAAATCCCGACAATCTGTTGCTTGATGAGCCTACCAACGATCTGGATCTGGACACGGTCATGTGGCTCGAGAACTATCTGTCCAGGTTCGAGAACACGGTGCTTGTGGTATCCCACGACCGGCATTTTCTTGACTCGGTATGCACGCATACTCTCGATATTGACTATAATAAAGTACAGCTGTTTGCCGGTAACTACAGCTACTGGTACGAGTCGAGCCAGCTGGCTCTGAGACAGCAACAGCAACAGAACAAAAAGGCCGAGGAAAAACGTAAGGAGTTATTGGAATTCATACAGCGTTTCAGTGCGAACGTAGCTAAATCAAAACAGACAACATCACGCAAGAAAATGCTCGAGAAACTCAACGTTGAAGAAATCCAGCCTTCATCAAGACGATATCCCGGAATTATTTTCACTCCCGCCCGTGAGCCTGGAAATAAAATCCTCGAAGTGAGCGGACTCAGCGCTTCGGTTGACGGTGAGATACTTTTCAGAGATGTCAATTTCCAGATTGAGAAAGGCGATAAGGTCGTATTCCTGAGCCGTGACCCCCGAGCTATGACTGCATTGTTTGAGATAATCAACGGCAACCGTAAACCTGATTCCGGCAACTTTGACTGGGGGCAGACCATTACCACAGCCTATCTGCCGCTTGACAACTCATCATTCTTCAATACCGACATAAATCTCGTCGATTGGCTCTGCCAGTTCAGCGATGATTCAAGCGAGATATATCTGAAGGGATTTCTTGGTAAAATGCTTTTCTCCGGTGAGGAAGTATTAAAAAAAGCGTCGGTACTTTCAGGTGGTGAGAAAATGAGATGTATGATTGCCCGTATGATGCTCCGCAATGCCAATACAATGATTCTCGATTCTCCTACAAACCATCTTGATCTTGAATCCATACAGGCATTCAATAACACTCTTAAATCATTTAAAGGAAACATTCTGCTCTCGTCACATGACCATGAGTTCATTCAGACAGTATGCAACCGTATCATCGAACTTACTCCTAATGGTATCATTGACAAGATGATGGATTATGACGACTATATTGCAGACGAGAAAGTCGCCGCCGCCCGCGAGCGTATGTATAGTTGATACGGATTCAGGAAAATGTTGTAAATCATTTAAATATTTATAGTATGGTAAAGCATGTAGTCACATTCAGACTTACCGGCTCGGATTCCGAGCGTAAAGAAATCGCAGAAGCTTTCAGGGCCGCATTGATGCAGCTGCCTGATAAAATCGATGTTCTGAAATCAATCGAGGTCGGGATCAATGAAAATCCGACTGAGACATGGGATGTGGTGCTCACAGCTATCGTTGATACAATGGCTGATGTCGAGGTGTATGCCCGGCATCCTGCTCATGTCGCGGCCGCAGGCTTACTTGCCGGTCATAAGGCCGACCGCGCCTGTGTCGACTATACGGTTTAATTACGGGTGACTTTCTTCATCATAGATCTGAAATCATCACCGGAGCCATAACATGTAAAGATATCGCCCGACCTGACGGTCTCGTCAGGAACGGTGATATCTATCGTTTTATAATTATCACGTGACATACCGAGCAGATTGTTTGATCTTTCGGCACGGGTTGCAACTACCATAACAAGATTGAAACGCCTGACAATATCAAGTTCAGTATATTTTAGTCCGACAAAATATTCAGGAGCCCTGAATTTCATCACATAGGATCCGTCATTTATCGACAACGTCTCGACATGAGCCCCTAATTCAAGCTCACGAACGAGATCCTTTGCCGCCCGTTGTTCGGGAGTAAGAATTCGCTCAACATTCAATCCCTCGAGTATTGACTGGTGAAGTGTGTCTATGGCACGTGCGAATATATGCTGTACTCCCATCTTCTTCAGCAGTGCGACGGTCTTCACACTTGCGCCGAAATTTTCTCCGATAGCGACAATGACAGCATCAACGCTTTTCAGAGGAAGTACTGAAAGAGCCTGCTCATCTCCTGCATCTATAATATAAGCTGTAGAGATATAATCCTTAACACCCTCGACATTCGATTCATTTATGTCAGCACCTACTACCTCATGTCCCATATCAGTAAGATCAACGGCAAGGTTTGATCCGTAAATTCCGAGTCCGATAACAAGATACTTCATATTGATTGACACAAGTATTTAATTTTCAAAATCAGTTAACTATAATATCACCGGCCGGATATCTGACCTGCGGATTTTTAACACTATAAGCAATACCCATCAGAAGCGAAAGCAATCCGACCCGACCGAAGAACATGGCGGTACACAATACAATTTTTGTACCGTCACCAAGCTGATCTGTCACTCCGAGCGAAGACCCCACTGTAAAAAGAGCTGATACAGTCTCGTATAAAAGGCTTTTAAGCGGCAGTTCCGGTTCAAGTGACACAACAACAAGAGAATAAATAACAACCGACAATATTGATAATGTAATCACGGCATTGGCCCTGCGTATGGAGTTTATCGATATACTGCGCCGGAACGCCACAACATCACGTCGTCCCATTATTATTGATCTGAGATTTATCAGCACCGCACCAAGCGTGTTAACCTTGACGCCGCCGGCAGTAGACTGAGACGCACCTCCGATCCACATCAGTACCGTCATCATTATCAGGGTCACATTATGAAAACCGGCCGGTGATACCGATGCAAAGCCGGAACTGCGTGGTACAAACGAATTGAAGACCGATTGGACGATCTGTTCGTACAATGACATTCCTTTCAGCGCGTTGTTATGCTCGAATATGAAAAACAGCAATGAACTTATTGTAAACAGTATCAGTGTACCCCAGAGTACAATCTTGGTGTTTATATCATAAAGGTGTGTCGGTTCGGGTCTGAACCGGTCATGCCTGAGATATCGGATGAAACGACGTATATACCGGCCGGTCACGTTCTTAAGATTTACAAGAATCGGGAATCCGATGCCACCGGCCAGAATCAGCAGACTCGCAACAATGTAAACAGACTGATCGGAATGTAATAGCCGGGGATTGGACAATCCGCCTTCAAGATTTGAAAAACCGGCATTCATGAACGCGGTAAGAGAATGAAATGCCGAGAAAATCAGTTCATCTCCCAGATCCATATCCATCGTGTCATGTATACACAGGAAGATGGATGCAGCTCCTATCAGTTCAATCGATAAGGTAAATACCAGAATATACAGCAGAGTAGGGAGCAGGTTGTTCATGGTACGGGTATATACTATATCCCTAACCATTATCTGACTGTATATTGATGCATTACCACTGAAAAACATTGCAAAAAAACTCGTAAAAGTCAGAACGCCGAGTCCGCCGATCTGAATCAGCAATGCGAGCACAAGCAGACCCAGAGGAGTGAAAGTCGACGATATATCGACCGGAGACAGTCCGGTAATCGATACTGCGCTTGTTGACACAAACAACGAGTCAACATAACTTAGCTCAATTTGTGTACAACGGGGCATCATCAGTAGAAATGAGCCCAGAATAATGAAGAAAAGAAAGCTCGATCCAAGTATTACCGACGGATTGGTCCGTCTGCCCAGAACAGATATTATGCCTGTACAAAAGATAACCAAAGCATATATTACCACAACACTGTAATTAAACCACGGAGAGTATAATATCTGCTCAAGCAACGGTATCCAGGGATGCTCCGGGTGAGGATAAACCAGCGGCAGCAAAGTGATAATCATCAGAATATCAATAATACATCTGAAACGGCGCGTACGGCCGGATGAATGTTTCAACGCGAAAGTTATATTATATATCACGTTGATAATGAATGCAATATGTGATAACCTGATTACTTTATATAGAAATAAGGAAGTTTTCTCGCTATTCTCATATCCTGCCAGGACAATCATTGCCAGCAGCGTTAACGAAGAAGCAAAGAATGTCAGAATATCCATGCCAAGAGTCACTCTCTTTACTATTGGCAGAGAGTGACTCTTAAAACGGTTGAACCTGCATGTCACTGAGTCAAGCCGTCGTCTGAATATATTAATGATTTTCAATTTGACTGAGTTGCAGATGCCGTGTTTTTACTTAACTGGAACCCTGCATTCATCCCGTCATAACTTTGAAGAAGAGACGAGACTCCTTTGATAGTCGAATTACCGGATATGGCGGCAATTTTCGAGACAAGAGATATCAGTTTTGATGCATCGAATGTCACATCGATGTTTTTACCGCTGCGGGTTATAACCGAAGTCATATGACCTATATTGACTTTACCCAAAGCTTTGAAATTAAAGACAAAATTACCCTCCGCATCTTTCTCGAGCGCACCCTTTAACATGACCCGGTTAACACCCATTGTAAATGTGCTGTCTGCATTTACTGTGAATTTCATTTGTGTCATCCCGGCCTTCTGATAGTAGGGGGCAAGTTTTCCTTCTACAACCGAAGCCGCCGCCTCGCCGCCGGCTTTTTTGAGCAAATTATCACTCTTGAAAGCTACAGCCGGTTTTACGTAGCTCCATGTCCCCTCAAGATCCGATATGGTTACATCTGTAATCCCCAGTACATTGCCCAGCCCTCCCAGAAGATCTCCGAGTCCGGAATTTCCCTTGACGCTGTCGCCGGCAGCCGCATTTCCGGCGGCAGCTTTCAGTACACCCTTGAGATCGAATGCATCACTCTGAAAGGTCGACATAGATACTATAGCAGTCAGTATAATCAATATCTGTTTCATATGGTTATGTGTATAAAGTTATGTATTTCAAGTATATATTTTATTAAATAATACGTTTTAAAAGTTTCCGAAAAGATCCTTGTAATTTGAAGCCGTGATATCGGCGATATGATCTACCGGTATACCGAATGAATTTGCAACGTATGATGCCGTATGGATAATATAGGCACTCTCATTGCGTTTTCCTCTCATTGGAACCGGAGCCAGATAAGGAGAATCGGTCTCCAGTAAGAGCCGGTCTGTACCGATCTCAGAAAGGACACTGCTGAGTTTTGAATTTCTGAACGTCACGATACCGTTTATACCGAAATAAAAATCACCGTA
Source organism: uncultured Muribaculaceae bacterium (assembly GCA_910584665.1). Taxonomy (GTDB): domain Bacteria; phylum Bacteroidota; class Bacteroidia; order Bacteroidales; family Muribaculaceae; genus JAAVFS01. The sequence continues at coordinate 5,709 of CAJUBL010000077.1, forward strand.
TTGACGTATTCGTCTTACATCCTCTATTGTTCCTCCGAAGCTATGGAATACACCGCGCGGTATAATGTCAAGAGATTCGAAAACTTCCAATATCCGGTCAAGAGCATTCCGACAGTGTATTATCACAGGTAGTCCGGCCTGTTCGGCCAGTTTACATTGTTCCCTGAATACAGTGACCTGCTCACGCTCATATGTGCTGTCCCAGTATAAGTCCATCCCTATTTCACCTATCGCTTTATACAGACCTGATGACAATTCGGCCCTTATAACCGACAGAGACGATCTGAAATCGGAATTCACCTCCGTAGGATGCAGCCCTATTGCCATATCTATAACGCCCGGATATTTTCCGGCCAGTTCCTTCATCGGTGCAATAGTTGTCAGATCAACATTCGGAAACATAAGGTGTCCCACTCCTGCATCAATGGCACGCCTGACGGCCATTTGTTTGTCCGGCAGAAATTCATCGAGATAGAGATGGGTGTGAGAATCAATCAGCATATCAGCATTCTCTGTTTATGGCGGCCATTGCCAGATTTTTAAAGTATTGCCTGGAGATATCCGGCATGGAAACATTATCAAGGTATTGTATGGATCTTGCTGTGTAATTCCCGATGACATCTATACAAGCCTTATCGACACCAAGCTGCCTGTATAGTCTGGAAACAGCCTCGATCTTTGCTTTGCCGACATATTTCGCAGTCATCGCAGTCACCTCGTCAGGAGCCATCTCGCCCGCTTTCACACGCAGCCATGTTTTCTTGTCGTTAAGAATATCCCCGCCGATTTCCTTACCGAAAGTATCACTGTTCCCGAAAGTATCGAGATAATCGTCACGCAGCTGGAATGCGAGTCCCATCTGTTCGCCATAGTGATACATATTGTCACAATCAATACTGTTTCCTCCGCCGAGCATAGTTCCTATAGCACATGCACATCCCAGAAGGACAGCCGTCTTGAGCCGGATCATCTTTATATACATATCAATTGTAACATTATCGCATGTCTCAAAGTTCATGTCATACTGCTGTCCTTCATAGATCTCAATGGCAGTACGGTCAAACATATCCACGACATCACCGCGTATAGACGGATCACAGTCACGGATGTATTCTCCGGCCATGGTAAGCATAGTATCACCGGACAGTATTGCTGTCGGGACATTCCATTTACGATGAACCGTAGGCTTCCCGTGACGGATGTCTGCATTATCCATGACATCGTCATGCAGCAGGGTGAAATTATGAAACATTTCAATACCCAGAGCCTGCGGTCTTACCTGCATGATATCCGAACCCTGTGCAACGGCCGAGGCACACAGCAGGGTAGGGCGCAGGCGTTTGCCACCACCGCTGAGCATGTATTTTATAGGTTCATATAATCCTTCCGGACGGTCCGGATATTCCATCTCGTCGATCCATCGATTGATTATCGATGCATAATCTTGAATTACAGGCATTACTGTTTAATCTTGACTATAGATTTATATTTCATCGAATACAAATGTACATAAATATTTTAATATCCCGCACACTTTTTGTAATTTCGTGTCTGAGAATAATATTTCAGGACCTACTGTCTCAAACTGAACCAGCATGCTTAAAACACTTCCTCAGGATCCATATATATTGCTTAGTTTTATCAATACAAAACTTCGTGATAACTACGATTCGCTTGACACTCTGTGCGATGACCTGGATATCGAAAAGAATGATCTGTTGACGCGCCTTGCATCAATAGGATATGTTTACGATCTGAATCAAAACAGATTTGTGTGATGATACCGGAGCAATATCTCGACAAACTTAATGAACAGCAGCGTGACGCAGTCGTATATTGTGACGGCCCCCAACTGGTAATTGCCGGAGCTGGATCAGGAAAGACACGCGTGCTCACATATAAGATTGTACACTTGCTTGCCAACGGGTACGAGCCGTATCGCATTCTCGCGCTGACATTCACCAACAAGGCCGCACGCGAGATGAAAGAGCGTATACAGCTGCTTACCGGAGCCGGTGTGGCATCGAAACTATGGATGGGAACTTTCCACTCCATATTTGCACGGATACTGAGACGGCATGCCGACCGGATAGGTTATCGCAGTGATTACACCATCTATGACTCCAACGACTCCAAATCCCTGATAAAGACCATCATCAAGGATATGCAGCTTGATGATAAGATATATAAGCCGTCTGTGGTGCAATCGGCGATCTCAATGGCCAAGAACGCATTGCTTTCGCCTCAGGACTATGCCATGGACAAGGATCTCATGGAGGCCGACAAGAGAGCACGCAGACCATTGATATATTCCATCTACAAAACATACAGGCAACGTTGCTTCACGGCGGGAGCCATGGATTTTGACGACCTGCTGTATTATACCAACATACTGCTCAGAGACAACTCTGATATAAAAGCCCATTACCGTGAGTATTTCCGATATATACTCGTTGATGAGTATCAGGACACAAACTTCGCCCAGCATGTGATTGTTTCAGAGCTGTGCAGTGACGGCAACAGACTGTGTGTAGTCGGTGATGATGCCCAGAGCATATACTCATTCCGTGGTGCGAACATACGTAACATCCTGAATCTCAAGCGTGGGTATCCCGACTTGCAGATATTTAAACTTGAGCAGAACTATCGTTCTACCCAGAACATCATCAATGCGGCCAGTTCATTGATCGCCAAAAATATACAGCAGATCCCCAAAAATGTGTTTTCCAGGAACCCGGCAGGAGATCTCATCGAGGTCATAAACTGCTTCAGTGACTACGAGGAAAGTTCGGTCGTAGCCAACCGCATCTCAAGACTCAGGATGAAGACTCATGACAGCTATGAGGATTTTGCTGTATTATACCGTACTAACGCCCAGTCACGAATTCTGGAGGAATCACTTCGCAAACGTAACATTCCCTATCGTATATATGGAGGACTGTCTTTCTATCAGCGCAAGGAGGTAAAAGACGCCATCGCTTATTTCCGACTGACAGTCAACCCCGATGATGACGAGGCATTGAGACGTGTTATAAATTATCCGGCCCGTGGCATCGGTGAGACTACCCTCAACAAAGTTATGCGTGTAGCTATGGACCGCAGTGTCAGCATGTGGCAGGTCATAACCGATCCGGATACGTATGATACGGGAGTGAATCGCGGTACCCGCAATAAGCTGAAGGGGTTCTCCGATATGATACAGCGCTTCATTGATGCCAACGAGGCCGGACTTGACGCTCACGCTCTGTCAAAGAAGATAATAACAGAAACACGACTGCTGTCATCTCTTGTCACAGATACAACTCCCGAAAGTATATCAAAACAGGAAAATATCCAGGAACTGCTGAACGGCACCAATCAGTTTGTCAGTGACCGAATTGAACAGGGCGGAGATGAATCCTCCACACGACTTGTGGATTTTCTGGGTGAAGTATCACTTGCTACAGACCAGGATGAGGCTGACACCTCAGAGGAGAGAGTGACTCTAATGACAGTACACGCGGCTAAAGGGCTGGAATTCTCCAACGTAATCGTCGTAGGCGTAGAAGACGATCTGTTTCCCTCCATGATGAGTAAATCATCACTTGCCGAAATCGAAGAGGAACGACGTCTGCTGTACGTGGCCATTACCCGCGCCAAAGAACACTGTATACTGACATATGCCGGACAAAGATACCGTAATGGCCAGACAATGACGACAATACCGTCTCCTTTCCTTCGCGATATCGATTCCAGGTATCTTTCACGCTCGACGGGAGGACTGAATGACGGATATCCTGAAACAGTATCATACCGTGACTCTTTTCACTCGACATTAAAGCATTCGGTTACAACCACTTGCGTATTCAGACATCCCGACACCGGGGCATCCGTCCAGCCAACACCTTCATCGGGAAATAAACTGACACACTGCGCGGCTGAACTGTCGGTAGGAATGAAAATCGAACATTCCCGGTTTGGTCGTGGTATCATAACTGACATAGACATATCATCACCCGATCACAAGATCACAGTACGGTTCTCTAATGTCGATACAAAAGTCCTGCTACTGAAATTTGCTAAGTTCAATATTCTATAGATATGAATATCAACGATATACCCACACCGTTTTATATTATCTACGAGGATAGGCTACGACACAACCTTAAACTCATCAATCGGGTTGAGAAAGAAGCCGGCGTCAATATAATTATGGCATTCAAAGCCAATGCCTTATGGCGCACATTCAATATAATCAGGGAATACAACAGGGACTGCACTGCAAGTTCCCTTAACGAGCTGCAGCTTGGTCGTGAGGAACTTGGCGGAGAAATTCATTCCTATTGTCCGGCATACACCGATAAAACTATCGATAAATACCTCCAGTGGAGTACACACCTGACATTCAACTCAGTGAGTCAGTATGAGCGGTTCAAAGACAGGGTATATGCATATAATAGTCAGACCGGTTCCGGACAATGCGTATCACCCGGATTACGTGTCAACCCTCAATGTTCAGTCATTGAGACAGATATATATAATCCGGCACTCCCCGGAAGCCGATTTGGCGTCACAAGAGAACAGTTGGGCGATTTCTTACCGGAAGGTATTGAGGGATTGCATTTTCATCAGCTTTGTGAATCAACTTCTTATGATCTTGCTAAAGTTCTGGATGCCTTTGTAGATCAGTTCGGTGAATTTCTGCCTCATATCAAATGGATCAATATGGGGGGCGGACACCTTATGACACGAGAAGACTATGATATAGAGCATCTTATAACTCTACTTAAGAATTTCAAAAAAAAATATCCATGGCTTCAGGTAATTATGGAACCGGGAAGTGCCTTTACATGGCGTACGGGCGATCTTGTGACCGAAATAGTAGACATTGTTGACAATCAAGGCATTAAAACAGCTATTATTGATGCTTCCTTTGCCTGCCATATGCCTGATACACTGGAAATGCCATATAAACCGATAATTACCGGAAGCATAGATCCTGAAAGTGCTCCATATAAATATAGACTTGGCGGAAATTCCTGTCTCAGTGGTGATTATATGGGAGACTGGGGGTTCAGTGCCCCCCTCAGGCAAGGTCAGAGACTCGTACTTGAGGACATGAACCACTATACAACCGTTAAAACAACCATGTTCAACGGATTGCAACATCCGGCACTTGTATTTTGTAATTCAGAAGGAGAGTGCCGGTATCTCCGACAGTTTGACTACACTGATTATAAAAACCGGATGTCATAGAACATA
>CAJUBL010000078.1 GCA_910584665.1 uncultured Muribaculaceae bacterium
AAATCAATTTTGCCCATGCGGCTTAGTATAAATTAATTTTTACGACTTACTTATTGACGTGAAACAGATATACTGACAAGCTACACCTGTCGGTTTCCAGACGGTTGACTTATACCGGAAACTGACAGCCATGTTGTTCCAACCATCCATCGGTTGTATTTTTGATGAGGTTGCCTTGTTCTCACTTACCATTCTGCCCCTCAGCGGTATAATTTATCGGTTGCGGGCTACGCGGATTTTCAGCTTGGCTGTTCGTTCCGATAGGGTACCGTTGCCGGTGTAGGCCTGAGTAGCGTCACTGTAGGCTGTCGAGGACCAGAATTCACCGGTAGCAAAGCTACCTGCCGGCATTCCGTCAAACTGCCTGTATGCCGGCAGATACCATTTTATGTTCTCCTCCTTGATAATCGGTGCGGTTGTTTCCAGTCCGGACTGCGTATCCTTATATCTGTTCAGATAATATCTGTTTTTCTTAAGCACATACGTTAACGCCTGACTCTCTTTGATTTCTGTACCTTCAATCCACGCGGGCACATCTTCCGGATCCTGATTCTGAGTTGTACCGGGTTTCTCTCTTTCTCTAAATGCTTTGCTGCCATCCTGTATTTTTTTCAGTTGAAACAGCGCGTCTCTGAATGTGTTGGATACGGCTGAGCCTCCAAATGAAAACATTTGTTTTGTATTGTCTAATCCGGCTACCGGTGATGACGCTTTATCATTGAGGTTGCTTAGTTTTGAATAATCTATGGCTACATAAAATCTGTAATAAGCACTTATGGCATTCCGTTTGTATCGGCCATATTCTACATAATTGGATGCATTATACTGTTCTATGAGTTGTTTTACCGATTTTTCAACATCATTTATAATATAGTTAAGCGACCAATAATTATATACATAGACATGCCGTGCGGTGTACATAAATCCGTAGGCTCCGGTAATGTTGTCATCAATCTGCTCCCAGCCGGTATCTCCGTTCCATAGTGGGGGGACCTGCTTGAATTGCTGTGTTACGGCGTAACGTGACGGCGCACCGTTTACGTTCAGTGTGAGTGTTATCGTTCGGTCGGCATCCGATATGTTTTCGGGTAGGAATACGGTTAACGGGAAAACGCCTGAGCCGTTCCCTGATACTGTCGCTGTACCGCGTGCCGATATGGAAGTCACAGTCTGGCTGTTGATTATCTCTTTGTCCGTCCAGAACCCCTGTTTTACAAATTCATTGACATCAGCTGTCAGCTGTACACTGACGTCAGCTCCGTCCGAAGCTTCGGCCGTGAGTCTCCAGGTTTTGTCAGCTGGCAGCCCGTCTACATGTATAGTGCTGTTACAAATCACATAATGGGCATCTTGAGTGGCGACAGGTCCGGTAAATTCAAGTTTGTATTCAGGCGTAATGCCTATGCGGTAGGTTGTGACAGTGCCTTGTCTCCATGTATTGCCGGCAAGCGATGCCGTGAGATTACGGTCGGTACCTGTCACGTTGTCATGAAATACAACTGTGAGCATGGCGTTGTCGGACAGTTGCTGTGGTATCATCATCAGGGTATTGTAGTCGGGCACGATCGGATCACCGTCTTTTTCGTTGTCGGTCGTTGCCTTGTTGGCGGAGATGGTGAAGGATGACTCGCCCGAGAGATCATTCCATTGGGTTGTGTACCGCCCTCGTGACATGATGCCGGAGACAGTTATTTCTTTGATTGTACCCGGCTGTATTTCGTTGCCGATCACAAATTTTACCGCTGAACAAATATGTCTGAACCGTAAAGGAACGCTAACGCCGGGAGTGTTCATCCGCTCGGTGGTGGCTATTATAAGGTCGGCTTGCTGTGCAGCCTGTTGAGGTACGGTGTAATCGATTGACATGGCCCCGATTCCGGTTTGTGATGCGGTCACGGTCACGCCGGGAGCGTCGGTGCCGGCCATTGCCCAGAAGTCAAGTGTTGTGTCCGGGGTGTCAGGCCAATAATAAGTGGTGGGAGTAATCCATGTGTCTCCCTGTCGCACCGCTTTTTCAGCAGCAAAAAAAGGCTTTGGAACTGCCGTAGCTGATGAATAGCAGAACGAATAGACACTGAACGCTGTTATTGCGTCGGTGCCGGTTACGGGTATCGCACGGCTAAGCAACCTTTCGGTACTCATATCGGTGACCGTGACGCCTACTGAGACACTGCACGTGTCTGAGTTGCTGTGGAGAGTCAGTGTATCAGGTTCGAAACTGCAGGCACGTGATACAGCCGACAGTTCGGTCACGCCGAATTCGATGTCCTTGCCTTTTACCCGGATAATCGGTTCGCTGGCGTCGGAACATGCTCCGGCTATAATCAGAATAACAGGAAGTGCCTGATACGGTTTCATTTGTAAAATAATGACTGATGGTTTATAATTCTGCGCCGGCCCTCTGTACAGCCGGCGCAGAATTGGGTTAGTTTACGGTTGTGTGGTTGTTGCTGGTAGCGTGACCGGAACGTTTTCGTCTTCCTCCCATTTCTCAATATCAACAACATTGAATTTGATGGGGAACATCTGTTCTTCAGGGTTGATATTATCAGGATTGATTGTGGCTACGAAATTATAACTGTGGCCGTTCTGGAACTGAATCTCCCCAAGGTCTGTGTCTACATGGTTATATGTAGCGAGTGTGTTGCCATTGAGAATCAGGTCGACTTTAAAAGTGATCTTCAGAGCATTTGTGCCGGGAATTATAAACTTGGTACCGCTGACGACCGATGCTGTATTGGTCGCTGTCTGAGTATCGGGTGTATACAGATTGTCACGTAAAGTCAGAACTGTTGTGTTGGCAGGATTGGTCCAGGCCGGACTGACATCACCGAGAGGCAGTTCAGCCTGCCCGGTCGCATTATTGATGGTCAGTCCGTATACCTTGATAGAATAAGCGGCACTTCCCATTGCATTGTTAAAAGTGAATCTGACACGGGATAATGCATGTTTGAACGAGAATTGCACCTCGCCCGGATCTGTAGTAAGTGGGTCGGGGGTTGTTTTTGTTGCAAATGCATATACCAGATCCTCATTACCTTCGGATTTCTGGTTGTCAAAACCTATTGTGCCGGAGCCGTTGAATCCGGTTGTCTCGGTAGGCAGTACATCGGCCCAGATGTATGAATAATGGTTATTTCCTTCCTGTGTGGGTGATGAAACCGCGGTGAAAAAATAGCTTTTGCCGGCAGTCCAGTACTGCTGATTACTGTATGTCCATGGTGTAGATGCGTTGGGACGTGAGACTATTGTGCCATCGAAGTTTTTTACCGGAGTCGCCCCTCCGATATAACCGTAAACGTTCATCATGAAAAGGTTGTCGGTAGTGGCATCGGTCGCACGTGTGGTTTTGCTTACATAGCTGTCAAAACCTATCGCCGATTTCTGTGGCATCGAGATTACCTCATCGTTCGAGCACGATGCCATCACGATTGATGACGCGGCAACCAAAAATAGAGTTTTCTTCATGTTGATTAATTTTAATAGATTGATAAATAATTGATTATAATGTATTACATGTCTATCACGATGTCCTCATACTCGCCCCAGTCGTCGACGTCGACATTAAATCCTGAACCGTCGGCCGATCCTATATCGTCGTCGATCTCGAGATCCGACACTATCACTACGCCGCCATGAGGCTGGGTGGCAATCTGGTCCGAGATGTCAAAGTCAAACTGTATTGTCCTGCCGTTTTTCAGTCTTACTTCGAGGTTCAGACCATAGAATGTCCCGGCACGCGAATAATCAGGATTGGGAAAATCCGGTACTCCGAATGAGTTTACTATGGCCTCGACACCCCAGTCGTACACCTTGCAGTCATAAAGTATTGTAGCTTTGCCTTTGCCTGTGTGGCCGTCATAGAGATATACTGACTCGGCCATCCCTGCCAGCGCACCTCGTGCAACACCGATATACTCGACACCATGTTTAAATTCATAGCGTACGAGATAGCTGAAAACAAGCGGTCTTAGTGTCACACTCAACTGTTTGGGAATGACAGCCGGAGGTTGATCATATCCGGCTGTATAATAGCCGAACAGATGGTCGGGTGGGGTGACGGTTTTCTCGGCAATGCTGTTATGGGTGGGATTAAGAGAATTGCCTTTGTATCCGGCACGTGAACGTACACGCGTTGTAGCCTTGACTGATACAGAACTGCTCATATCGTCGAAAATTATGTACTCTGTATCGTCGTTATACATCAGCAGCGAATTGATTCCCGGAATCATTTCCAATACACCGCCTTCCGGATGCAGGTGACGTGATGAATTTTGTCCATTGACGTTATAGGCGTTCACGCACAGGCCCTCGGGCATCGCCGGATTGAGTGAGCGGTAGGTCATACCGAAATCTGCCGGCCAGCCGGTTTTCCAGTCATATCCGTCGGGTTCGCGTATCTCCCATATAAGATCATATGATGCCATGACCTCGGTCTCGTAGCGGGTGGCGTGTTGGGGATGGTTATAACACAGGTCCTTATGCTCGCATCCGGTCGCAAGTGTCATCAGTAGCGGCAACAGTACTGCGGCTGCAATGATCTGCACCTGATTCATCTGGTTCCCCCTTTCATCCTGTTAGTGTTACCGTAACCTATAAGCCACACGAGCGACACTTCGGCCTTGGTCGGTCCGAACCAGTTGCGTTTCTTCGTGGCCTGCCAAACGTAGTGCCCGTCGATGGGACTGTATTCATGATATCTGCCCCCTATATATCCCACACCAAGTGAGAAATCAATATTGAGCCGACGGGCAACAGGAAGCGAGAATCCGTATTCAATACCGCCGCCATAATTGTATTTATCGCCCATCTGTCCTTTTCCGCCGAGTTCGAAATCGTAGGTGAGAATTTGTGCATATAAGCCGATATGATGTCCGGTGAGCGGTTTGCCCGCATATCCCCCGAACCAACGTTTCACTGCTATTTCTCCGCCATAATATCGCCAGTACCTGTGTTTTTGTTCGCTTCTCCACCAGGCATACGACCAGTAGGCATTGACGCTTGTCATCCTGCCTAAATATACTTCTGCTCCGATACCGGGTATCAGTAATGCATCATATAGCATGTTGGTCTTTAATGATACGTACAGAGGCTTGCGGGACAGTCCCGTTTCAGATTTGTTCTCTGTCACATCATGCTGTTGGCTGGATATGTGCTTTTCGTATACATTGGCATCTTCAGTTATTGCAATGTCTGTGGAAACGGTATCGGTCGGTATTGTCACGATATTGGGAGTTCCGGACGACGTGACCTGGCGTTCAAAGGAAAATGTGACTTTGGCATAGCGTAAATTTGTAAGCAGAGGCTTGATACTATCCCATAGTCGGCCGTTTTGTGTGGTCTTCAGCCTGTGCATACGCGTGTGTGGATCGCATATGCTCACACTGTCTGAAAGAATGTTGAGAACAGTTTCCCGTTCCTCGATATCAGACAACTCGATTTCCTGGATTAAAGCTGAAATATCCGATATGCTGTAGTAGCAGATACAGTGTGCTGTGCGAATCTTATATTCGTCTGTCACAATACGTTTCATGGCTCTCATACGTCCGTCAGCCAGTTTTCTGTTGAGTTCCGCCGGTCCCTCAGGCGAGGCGTATCCGCATATTGTGATGCCTGTTAAAGTTATATTGCTGTCGTTTGTGATTTTATTAATAAATTGTCTTATATCTGAAATAGATCGGTCGTTCTGTCCCATACATGAATCGATATCACATCTATTGGCGTGAAATATCATTTTCATTTCAATTTCTTCGTTTGTCGCGTTGATGGCCTGGCTTGTCCATAGAGTTGCTGCAATCAATAGCGGTAATAAAGAATTCAGACGGGCGAAACAATTGAAATAATGAGAGATCAGATATATGTTTTTATACAATTTCATTTTAAGTTTCAGTCTTGTGCATAAAAGAGAATTATAAGCTCATTCTGCGTTTTCAGGAATCGAGTTTTCTGAGTTCCAAAAAAGAGACAAATGTAACGCATATTCACATTCAGACTGACTTAATTGAAGTCAAAATTCAGTTTTCCATGACAAATGTAAAAGAAATACTTGGATATCAATTTAAAATAACAATATTTAACAAGTGTTAACGGGGGGGGGGGTAATCACTTAGTGTGCTGTTTTTCAGCGTATTGATGCCTGAAAAATTTTTATCAATGATATGGCGATCGATTACAGTTATACATGTATAAGAGCAATAAAAAAAGCATCCCAAAGGATGCTTTTCACAAATAAATTTCCCAATTATTCAAAGATGTGTCGCAGTTTGCTGAAAATGCGGTTTCTGACACTTTCTGTCGCCTTGATGTTAGGACTGTCTTTAATCGATTCAAAGGCGGCGCGTTCCTTATCGTTCAGTGTCTCGGGTACATAGACCATGATATTGATAAGTTCGTCGCCCTTGCTTCCGCCCTGAGTGGAGGGAAGGCCCTTGCCTCTCATTCGTAATACTTTGCCCGGCTGAGTACCGGGAGCTATCTTCAGGCGCGCCCGCCCGCCTATTGTGGGAACTTCCACCGATCCGCCGAGAGCGGCTGTTGATATGTCAAGCATCAGATTATATATGACATCCTGACCGTCCCGAATGAGTTCCGGATCTTTGATCTCCTCTATTACCACGAGAAGATCACCGTTGACGCCACCACGACGGGCCGCGTTGCCACGCCCTGATACCGTCAGGGTCATGCCGTCTTCCACACCGGCCGGGATGTGGAATGATATTGTGGAATCCTCTTTGATAACACCTTCACCATGACAATGCGGGCATGTATTTGTAATGATCTTACCGTCGCCCTGACAATCAGGACAAACCGATGAGACCTGCTGTACACCGAATAACGTCTGCTGTGTATGTATTATCGAGCCGGTGCCGTGGCAGGTGTTGCATGTGGCGAATGCGGTGCCGTCTTTCGCACCCGTGCCGTTACACTGCGGACATTTCACCATTGTAGGTATCTTCAGGGTCTTGTCAACACCGTTGGCTATATCGGCAAGTGTCATTTTTACCTTGATACGCAGATCGCTGCCCTTACGTTGCTGGCGCCGACGCTGACGGCTTCCGCCTGTAGCTCCGCCGAACCCGGTTCCTCCATAGCGGCCGCCGAAGATATCACCGAACTGTTCGAAAATATCTTCCATTGTGAATCCTCCTGATGAGAATCCGCTGAATCCTCCGCCAAATCCGCCTCCGCCAGGGAATCCCTGTGAGCCCATACTGTGGCCGAACTGGTCATACCTGGTACGTTTGTCCTGATTGCTGAGTACATCGTATGCTTCGGCAGCTTCTTTAAATTTCTCTTCGGCTTCTTTGTCGCCGGGATTTTTATCAGGGTGATATTTGAGCGCGAGTTTCCGATATGCTTTTTTTATGTCGGCCGCCGAGGCATCCCTGGCTACACCGAGCACTTCATAGTAATCTCTTTTATTTTCCATGACACGTCTGTGTTATTGTCCCACGGCGACCTTGGCGTGGCGTATTACCTTATCGTTGAGTGTATAACCCTTTTCTACTGTATCAATTACCTTACCGTGCTGTTCCTCGTCGGGTATCGGAACCATAGCTATAGCCTCGTGCAGGTCAGGATCAAATGCCGCTCCGGTTGATTCTATGGGTTTCACACCGTTTGATGCAAGGTATTTTATGAGTTTGTTGTATATGAGAACCATACCCTCCTTTACAGCTTCGGCATCGCTTGAATCTTTTATGGCATCAAGGCCACGTTCAAAATCATCTACAATGGGCAACAGACCTTTAAGGGTGGATTCTGCCGCATTCCTGAGCAGTTCGCTTTTCTCTCTGAGTGTGCGTTTTTTGAAGTTGTCGAATTCAGCCATCAGGAACATATAGTCTGTTTTCATCGACTCATTGGCTTTGACCGCTTCGTCGAGCCGGTTCTTCAGGGCTTCATTGTCGGCAACCTCCTCGTCGGCAGATACCTGAGTGGTGTCGACATCATTGATCTCTACCTCGGGGGTGTCATTTTCTATGGGTTGAGCTTTGTGCTCATGTTTGTTCTTGCTCATAGTGGTTATATGATTTCTTAATGTGTGTCAGTAATGATTCGGATAATGCCATGCAAAAAGCATACCAAAATACATTATATTTATAAAATGATAACACATATGGTGTAAATCTGTTCAGACTGATCTGCAAATGCGGGTTGTGCAGCCATCCGGAATATTCCCGGAAGCAGTTATGGCGTCGGATTCGTTTGTGAATAGAGCAAAAATAGCAGATCCTGATCCTGACATGGAAGTATAAACCGAACCTTGTTCAAGAAGAGACTGCTTGATTACGGCAAGAGTAGGGTATAGCTGAAACACACTGTCTTCAAAATCATTGTGCGGACAGTTTGCGATAAAGTCAGGTCCGATCATGTCCTCGAGAGGCCGTTTCCACGGTGAAGGAGTCACACCGCTGTATGCTTCGCGTGTCGATACTCTTATTCCGGGCTTTACAATCAGAATATGATATCGTGACATATCTATGTCGACCGGAGTCAGTGTTGTGCCTGTGCCGGTAGCAAGCATGGGCCTGTTATATATGAACAACGGACAGTCGGCGCCGAGTCCGGCCGCTATATCGGCGAGACAGTCCTGACTCAGACCAAGCCGGAACATTTCATTCAGCATGCATAAGGTGAAAGATGCATCGGCCGATCCGCCTCCCAGTCCTGCGCCGTCGGGCACTATCTTTTCGAGATATATGTCAACAGGAGGAAGAGATTTTATTGAATCAAGGGCCTGATATGCACGCATGACGAGATTGTCCCCGGGGGGGCAGTCAATCTTGCGTCCGAGGACAGTCAGAGTCGTCTCCTTACCGTGGGCCGGGACAATCTCAATTATATCGCCCCAGTCGACCGGGACCATAATCGTTGAAAGATTGTGGAAGCCGTCCGGGCGGCGGGATATGATGTTGAGACCCAGATTTATCTTGCTGGTTGTAAATTGAATCATGAAAAGCCGTTTATAACTTATGCGGTACAAAATTAGCTAAAATCAATGGTATTCTATACCTTTGCGGTAAATAAATGAACAACTGAAATGGAATTTACAGGAAACCGAAATAATGGAGGACGTCAACAGGGACGTCCGGCTCATCAGTCGCAATATGATACTTTGGGACGTGTTCCACCACGCGATAAGGAACTCGAGGAAGCGGTACTGGGAGCACTGATGCTTGAGCGGGACGCATATACAACGGTATGTGATATTCTGAAACCTGACAGTTTTTATGAGCCGGCGAACCAGAAGATCTATTCGGCGATACAGTCTCTCGGAGCTGCCCAGAAGCCTATAGATATGCTTACGGTTACCGAACAGTTGAGACTGAACGGTGATCTGGAATCGGTCGGAGGCCCTGTGTTTATCTCAGAACTGACATCCCGTGTCGCCTCGGGTGCAAACGTAGAGTATCATGCGCGGATTGTAGCCCAGAAATATCTTGCACGTGAACTTATCAATTTTGCTTCCAATATTGAAGGCAAAGCTTTCGATGAGAGCAATGATGTCGATGATCTGTTGCAGGAGGCTGAAGGAAAGCTCTTCGAGATTTCTCAGAGAAATGTCAAGAAAGATGTTACTCAGATAGATCCTGTTATCAAACAGGCTATCGAGCAGATACAGAATGCCGCCAACCGTACGTCCGGTCTGAGCGGTCTCGAGTCCGGTTTCCATGATCTGGACCGTCTGACTTCGGGATGGCAGAACAGCGATCTCGTGATTATAGCAGCCCGTCCTGCCATGGGTAAGACCGCGTTTGTACTTTCCATGGCCAAGAACATGGCGGTAAACTATAATACACCTATTGCCATATTTTCGCTCGAGATGTCCAATCTGCAGCTCGTCAACCGTCTCATAAGCAATACTTGCGAGATCGAGGGCGAGAAAATCAAGAGCGGCAGGCTCAATGATCAGGAATGGGATTCGCTGATGTCACGTATACGTAACCTTTACAGTTCACCGTTGTATATAGATGATACACCATCGCTGTCTATCTTCGAGCTGCGTACCAAAGCCCGCCGCCTCGTCAGAGAGCATCAGGTTAAGATGATAATAATAGACTATCTGCAGCTGATGAACGCATCCGGCATGAAATACGGGAGCCGTGAACAGGAAGTCAGTATGATATCCCGATCGTTAAAACAGCTTGCCAAGGAATTGAACATTCCTATTGTTGCACTTTCGCAGCTTAACCGAAGCGTTGAATCCCGTGGCGCCGACGGTGGTGACAAACGACCGCAGTTAAGTGACCTCCGTGAGTCCGGAGCCATTGAGCAGGATGCTGATATCGTATGTTTCATTCACCGTCCGGAATATTACCTTCATAGTGATACCGATGCTGAGGGAAGGGATATACGTGGTCTGGCGCTTTTTATTGTTGCCAAACATCGAAGCGGTTCGGTCGATGATGTGAAAATGAGATTCCGCCATCACTTCGCACGATTCGAGAACTGGACCGATTCGGCCTCTTCGATATCTACCGGTAAAGTCGGTTCGAAACTGAATCAGGGCAGCGACCAGTCTGAACCGAATATGCCGGCCGAAGTAAATATGACCGACCCGTTTGCCGGTCAGGGTCCGGATATTCCAAAGGATGAACCGCCATTCTGATAGATAAGTAAGTCGTAAAAATTAATTTATACTAAGCCGCATGGGCAAAATTGATTTT
>CAJUBL010000079.1 GCA_910584665.1 uncultured Muribaculaceae bacterium
GGAACTCAGGATCCTTGTAGTCGATATACTTGATGCCGCTGCGTTTGAAACGGCAATATTTTTTCTTCTTTACATCAACCGACAGAGGGGTGAGATAACGTATTTCTGATTGTGCCTGTGCCATGTCTTAATCCTCCTTTACTTCTTCTTTAGGTGCGTTAGCTTTAGCGGCTCTGAGACTGCGGCGTTTGGCAGCATACTCAGCAGCATACTTGTCATTACGGAATACGAGGAAGCGAAGCACGCGCTCGTCACGGCGGAAAGCAGTCTCAAGTTTCTTGACAAGAGTCGCATCGCCATCAAACTCTACAAGGCTGTAAAAGCCTGTCGACTTTTTCTGGATGGGATAGGCAAGCTTACGCAGACCCCACAGTTCTTCGTTCACGATGGCCGCACCTGCATCGGTGAGCACACCTTTGAACTTGTCTACCGCTTCCTTCATCTGAGCATCAGATAAAACGGGAGTTAAAATGAAAACGGTTTCGTAGTGATTCATTGTGTTTATAATTTGTTTTGGTTTAAATCGACCGCAAAGGTAAGTCTTTTCTGATTATTCTGCAAATATTTTTAACCGATTGCATCAAATTCACCTCAAAGCCTCCTCAGCAACAATCCGGAAGCGACCTCATCAGCCTTTTCCCGGCCGAGACTTCTCTCAACGATTGCAAGCGCGAACTCCAGTGTAAGGCCCGGCCCTTTTCCAGTCACGATATTACCGGAAACCTCCACCCCGGCACCGGTAAATGTCAATCCGTCAACCTCACAGCCAGGATAACACGTAGCTTTATGCCCGGCAAGCAGACCTATAGGAGCAAGCACAACTGCAGGAGAAGCACAAATAGCCGCAATGCCACCACCCCGACTCTCCTGAGCATGAAGCAGTTCTTTCACACGGTGACACGACGCCAGATTGGTCGCTCCCGGCAGCCCTCCAGGCAGAATAAGCCAATCGGCATCAAAGCAGTCAGCCATACCGACAGTAACATCAGCATTTACAGCAATACCATGAGAGCCTGTCACCAGAACACCTTCATTTACTGATACAGTAATGACATCCATACCCGCACGTCGCAACACATCAACAGTAGCCATAGCTTCGATCTCTTCAAAGCCATCGGCCAGAAAAACGAATGATTTCTTATTCATATTCTTAGTCTTAAAGTATTTCCACAAAGTTACGACAAAATTTCAAACTTACATCACACACCATAGATTACCCGATGAGGCAAAGTGTCATTTTTTTCAGATGTTTAACACATCAGGTTGATTTATTTTGTTAATTTTGCACCGTGACATGCCATATCATATCGCACGTTCGCACACAACAAACAACCAGAGAACAGAAAACCAATCAATTAACAACATATTAAACAACCAGAGTTATGGATATCACGCATATCGAACATGTTGGAATCGCAGTTCCTTCACTCGAAGAGGCCATTCCCTTCTATGAAAACATCTTAGGGTTCAAATGTTTTGCCATTGAAGAAGTAGCAGACCAGAAAGTACGCACAGCCTTCTTCAAGGTTGGCCAGACCAAGATCGAGCTCCTGGAACCGACCGCAGAAGACAGCGCAATAGCCAAATATATTGCCAATAATGGCGGTCGCGGCGGAATCCAGCATATCGCATTCGCCGTACAGGATGGTGTCGCAAACGCGCTGGCCGATGCCGAGTCGAAAGGCTGCCGCCTCATAGACAAAGCTCCCCGCAAAGGAGCCGAAGGCCTGAACATAGCTTTTCTCCATCCCAAATCGACCATAGGAACTCTCGTAGAGCTATGTGAAGATCCCAACAAGTAATAAATGATCCCGTCATACACACTATATAAAATTATGAGCAATCAACTGAAAAAAATACAGGAACTGATCGACCTTCGTGCCGAAGCACGTCTCGGCGGAGGCCAGAAAGCCATCGACAAACAGCATGAACGCGGCAAATACACAGCCCGCGAACGTATCGCCCAACTACTTGACGAGGGTTCGTTTGAAGAACTTGACATGTTTGTACGCCACCGTTGTACCAACTTCGGTCAGGAAAAGAAATCATATCCCGGCGACGGTGTTGTAACCGGCTATGGCACGATAGACGGACGGCTCGTGTATGTTTTCGCTCAGGATTTCACCGTGTTCGGTGGCTCTCTCAGTGAGACCATGGCCCTGAAGATATGCAAGGTTATGGATATGGCCATGCGTATGGGCGCGCCTGTCATCGGCCTCAATGACTCAGGCGGCGCACGTATTCAGGAAGGCATCAACGCACTTGCCGGTTACGCCGAGATATTCCAGCGCAACATACTGGCATCCGGTGTAATCCCCCAGATTTCGGGCATACTCGGTCCTTGTGCCGGCGGTGCGGTCTACTCTCCGGCACTTACCGACTTCACTGTAATGGCCAAAGGCATCTCCTATATGTTCCTTACCGGTCCGAAAGTAGTAAAAACCGTTACAGGCGAAGATGTAACCCAGGACCAGCTGGGCGGAGCCGAAGTCCACGCCACAAAGAGCGGTGTGACCCACTTCGCGGCAGAAGACGGAGAAGACGCAATCCGCATAATACGTCGTCTTTTCAGCTTTATTCCCCAGAACAATCTCGAAGAGGCTCCTCTTGCAGAATGCAACGACCCGATCGACCGGCTGGAAGACTCGCTGAACGAGATTATCCCAGACTCGGCCAACCGTCCTTACGATATGTTCCAGGTTATCGGCGCTATCGTTGACAACGGTGAGTTCCTCGAAATCCAGCACGACTATGCCAAGAATATCATCATAGGATTTGCCCGCTTCAACGGTCAGTCGGTAGGCATTGTAGCCAACCAGCCCAAATACCTTGCCGGCGTACTCGACTCCAACGCATCGCGTAAAGCTGCCCGGTTCGTACGTTTCTGTGATGCATTCAACATACCGCTGGTAACCCTCGTTGACGTTCCAGGCTTCCTGCCAGGTACCGGCCAGGAGTACAACGGAGTGATCCTTCATGGTGCAAAACTCCTGTACGCATATGGCGAGGCCACCGTACCGAAGGTTACTGTCACTCTCCGAAAGAGCTATGGAGGCTCCCACATCGTGATGAGCTGCAAACAGCTGCGCGGCGACATGAATTATGCATGGCCATCAGCAGAGATTGCCGTCATGGGTGGCGCAGGTGCCGTAGAAGTATTGTATGCCAAAGAGGCAAAGGCAGCTGAGGATCCCAAGGCTGTGCTCGCCGAAAAGGAGGAAGAGTACAACAAGCTGTTCTGCAACCCGTACAACGCCGCCAAGTATGGCTATATCGACGATGTAATCGAGCCACGCAACACCCGGTTCCGTATAATCAAGGCCCTGCAGCAGCTGGCGACCAAGAAAGTTGTCAATCCCGCCAAGAAACATGGCAACATACCATTGTAACACACTCAATCCCACTGTAAACTGACAGTTATGAAAACATTTAGACTGATAGCGCTCGCAACGGTCGCACTTGCCTCACTGACGGCAACGGGGCAGGCACGAAAAGGTGTTCTGCACATCAACGAAGTGATGACCGTCAACGAGAGCAACTTTGTCGACGACTTCGGTGGGCGTCCGGCGTGGATAGAGCTGTACAATTCCAAGTTTGCTCCTCTCGAGATCTCGTCGGTATACATCACTACCAATCCGGATTCTGATCCCGAGACATGGTATGCCGTACCTCTGCATGATGTCAACACCAGAATGCCCAAACGCCAGCATATAGTGTTCTGGGCCGACGGCATGCCTTCGCGCGGCACTTTCCATACAAACTTTGTACTCAAACCCGATCAGCCCAACGACATCTACCTGTTTGACTCAGACAAGAAGACACTCATAGACCATGTCACAGTACCTGTGCTCGAACCCAATACGACCTATGCACGCGCTAAGGACGGAGTGACGGTATATGACAAGGACGGCAATGTCGATATGGAAGCCACCTGGGAGATACGCAACGACATTGACGAGGGTAAATACATCACCCCGTCAAGCAATAATGTCATCGAGGACCGCAATGACAAGGTCGAGAAATTTGCCGAGAAGGATCCTCATGGATTCGGAATGGCAGGCATGGCCATGTGCATCGTGTTCAGCGCTCTTGCAATCCTGTGTATCGCCTTTATGATAATCAACAGGATAGGCGGATCTATCACAAAGAGCAACAAGATGAAATCGCATGGCCTCGATGTCAGGGAGACCCCGCGTGAAGAGCGTCCCGACCATGACTCGGGCGAGGAGATCACTGCCATCGTCATGGCTCTGCACGAACATCTCAACGCACATGACAATGAGAGTCACGTACTCACCATCAACAAGGTAAAACGCGCATACTCGCCCTGGAGTTCCAAGATCTACAACATGCGTCAGCTTCCACATCGTTAAACACTCATTATCTGAAACAATCATGAAAGAATATAAATATAAAATCAACGGCAACACCTATAATGTAGCTATCGGCGACATTGACAACGGCATAGCTCAGGTCGAGGTCAACGGTGTTCCTTACAAGGTAGAGCTTGAGAACAAAGCCGCCAGTGTCAAATCCGTAGTACCCAAACCCAGTGCGGCGCCCCGTACAGCCACCGGCGAGAAAGTCATAGCACAACGTCCCGCATCATCAGGTGCAGGCACACCCGTCAAAGCTCCTCTGCCAGGCGTTGTAATGTCTGTCGCCGTCAATGTAGGAGACACTGTCAAAGCCAGCGACACTGTCATCGTGCTCGAAGCCATGAAGATGGAAAACTCGATACATGCCGGACGCGATGGCGTCGTAGCTTCAATCGATGTCAAGGCCGGAGACTCTGTGCTTGAGGGAACAACTCTTATCACCATTGGTTAAGATCACTCCTTAGCGTCTAATTTACAACACGTTAAATTCATAAAAGAATAAAGGAATGGTTCTTGCACAAAACTTTTTCATGGAAAACTTAAACGAGTTCTGGCAATTCACCGGATTTGCCAACGCGACGTGGCAACACTTCGTGATGCTCGCTGTAGGCTTGTTTTTCATATGGCTCGCCATCAAGAAAAACTTCGAGCCTATGTTGCTGGTGCCGATCGGTTTCGGTATTCTTATCGGCAACATTCCGTTCAACACCACTGCCGGTCTCGAAATCGGCATATACGAGGAAGGCTCGGTACTGAACATCCTGTATAACGGAGTATCGGCAGGATGGTATCCGCCCCTCATCTTCTTAGGTATCGGAGCGATGACCGACTTCTCGGCCCTGATAGCCAATCCCAAGCTCATGCTCATCGGAGCCGCAGCCCAGTTCGGCATCTTCGGAGCATACATGGTTGCCCTTGCAATCGGGTTCGCTCCTGATCAGGCCGGAGCCATCGCCATAATAGGCGGAGCAGACGGACCGACAGCTATATTCCTGTCATCCAAGCTCGCTCCAAATCTCATGGGAGCCATAGCGGTATCAGCATACTCCTACATGGCTCTTGTACCTGTTATCCAGCCTCCGATAATGCGCCTGTTCACCACCCGGAAAGAACGCGTGATAAAAATGAAGCCGGCACGTGCCGTGTCTCAGAATGAGAAGATCATCTTCCCGATCGTAGGTCTGTTGCTCACATGCTTCGTTGTTCCGTCGGGTCTGCCCCTGTTAGGCATGCTCTTCTTCGGCAACCTGTTACGTGAGAGCGGTGTGACCACCCGCCTCGCAAAAACAGCCAGCAACGCGCTGACCGACATCGTCACAATTCTGTTAGGTATGACAGTAGGAGCCTCAACCCAGGCTACTACGTTCCTCACCAAAGAGACGATATTCATCTTCTTCCTCGGTTTCATGGCTTTCATCATCGCATCGTCATCGGGCGTACTGTTTGTCAAGCTATTCAACATTTTCCTGCCTAAAGAAAAGAAGATCAACCCGCTCATAGGCAACGCCGGTGTATCGGCAGTACCCATGTCGGCCCGTATATCCAACAACCTCGGGCTGGAATATGATCCAAGCAACTATCTGCTCATGCACGCTATGGGCCCGAATGTCGCAGGTGTAATCGGCTCAGCCGTAGCCGCCGGCGTACTGCTCGGCTTCCTTGCCTGAACACTGATTATCCAACTATAATTATACAGGGTATAGACACAATATGTTTTAAGTGTCTGTACCCTGTAATTTTATTAAAATTAGTTAAATTACAAAAGTATACGATCTTGTAACATCATCGAAACAACCTTATGGACTTAACAAGCGTTATAAACTGCAAATAAACAAAACAGTCACCATTACAGACAACCATCAACAGACACACTCATGATAAACAACAAGACCATAGATGCCATATACAAGAAGTACAGCAATCGTCCCGAGAGCCTTGACGAGCTGAACATACCATTGCTGTTCGAAGCTGCTCATGATGAACATGGCATCGAGATAAAAGGCCATGATATAGTCATCAACAGCCTTGATCAATGGTCTCCGTTCCATACAATTGACCTGCATAGAGTTCACGCAATTCTGGACTTCGACCGATATATTGCCATAGTACTCCACTCGTCAATTATCTTCATAGGAAAACATAATAATGAGATACACATACATGTCAAGGAAGTGAAGCCATCGATTGCCGACCGCATGCGCAATCTCTTCTGCGCGTGCATCTGACACCACCACAGGTCGTTCAACTCGGACGATACTGTTCCTGATATCTGATCCAGCCATTTCTGTATTCTTTGCAAAAACATCTGCCGGATTTTTTTTCGTTTTGGTTATCTATCATAAAAGATGTATTTTTGTAGGTAAACAACGTAATCATTACCAAATGAAAGGAATCGTACTTGCCGGCGGATCAGGCACTCGCCTCTACCCCATAACCAAGGGTGTAAGCAAGCAGCTATTGCCTATCTATGATAAACCGATGGTCTACTACCCTATCTCGACTCTCATGGAGGCCGGCATAAGGGATATTCTTATCATAACCACTCCTCAGGATCTGCCTTTATTCGAGCGTTTACTCGGAGACGGGAGAGACTTCGGTCTTTCTCTCACATATGCACCACAGCCATCACCCGACGGACTCGCGCAGGCATTCATCATAGGCCGCGAATTCATAGGAGAAGATAGCGTATGTCTTATCCTGGGAGATAACATTTTCCATGGGCCCGAATTTGACCGGGTTCTTAAACAATCGGTCGATCTTGTCGTTAAAGAAAATAAGGCTACCGTCTTCGGTTACCGGGTCAATGATCCTGAGAGGTATGGTGTAGCAGAATTTGATTCCGATGGCAACTGTCTTTCAATCGAAGAGAAACCGGCAGAGCCTAAATCAAACTATGCTGTTGTAGGGCTGTATTTTTACCCGAACAGGGTAGTTGATATTGCGGCCCGCATCAGACCGTCAGCCCGAGGCGAGCTCGAGATAACCTCTGTAAATCAGGCTTTCCTTAATGAAGGGGCACTGAAAGTACGTACACTTCCCCGCGGATTTGCCTGGCTCGATACCGGAACACACGACTCCCTGGCCGAAGCTTCCATATATGTCGAAGTATTAGAAAAACGCCAGGGCCTCAAAATAGCCTGTCTTGAGGGCATAGCCTACACCAACGGCTGGATTACACGTCAGCACCTTATCGACACGGCAATTCCAATGAAACAGAACCAATACGGCCAATATCTGCTGAAACTGGCCGGAGAAAGCAACCAGACATGGAACTCATAAAAACAGATATTGACGGAGTAGTAATTCTCAAGCCACGGATATTCGGTGACTCCCGCGGATACTTTATGGAAAGTTATAACAGGTCGGTCTTTAATTCGATAGTCGGACAGATTGATTTTGTTCAGGACAACGAGTCTCGCTCGGCCGGAGGTGTCGTGCGCGGGTTACATTTCCAGTTACCGCCTTACAGTCAGGCAAAACTTGTGAGATGTATCAGCGGACGAGTGCTTGACGTTGCCGTCGACTTACGGTGTGCATCACCCACATATGGCCGTCACGTTGCCGTAGAACTGAGCGGTGAAAACGGATTACAGATGTTTATTCCACGAGGATTCGCTCATGGCTTCTCCGTACTCAGTGACACCGCGGTTTTTCAGTACAAATGTGACAACCTGTACCATCCCGAAGCAGAGGGAGGCATATCGGTCAGCGATCCGTCACTTGACATTGACTGGAAAATCGACATCGGCACAGCCACCATAAGTGATAAAGACCGGCACCATCCGCGTCTTGAAGATTTCGACTCACCATTCTGACAACATAAGAGGTAATGAGAATACTTGTAACAGGAAGCGAAGGCCAGTTAGGCCAATGCATCAGGAAGGCTGTCGCACACTCGGCCAACGAATATATCTTCACCGATGTCGATGACTTCGATATCACCGATCCCGTAGCTGTTGATCTGATGATACGTTGCAACGATTTTCAGGTAATCATAAACTGTGCCGCATTCACCGATGTAGACCGGGCCGAAAGCCAGGAAGAGATAGCCGAACTCATAAATGCTACCGCTGTAGGATATCTTGCCGGAGCGGCCCGGAAGTATAACGTACTGCTTGTCCACATATCCACCGACTACATCTTCGGAGGCAATATCAACAATACTCCCTGCACAGAAGATCAGACACCCAATCCCACAGGAGCCTACGGTCGTACCAAGCTACACGGAGAACAGGCTATCACAGAAAGCGGATGCCGCCACATCATCCTGCGTACCGCCTGGCTCTATAGCGACCATGGCAGAAACTTCGTAAAAACCATAATGTCACTCTCAGCCGAGAAGAAGGAACTGAAAGTAGTCGTTGACCAGACAGGCACACCCACCAACGCGCATGACCTCGCCGGAGCAATAGTCGGGATTATCGATAATAATCTTTATGATGGCAATGAAGGTATATACCACTACTCCAACGAAGGTGTATGCTCATGGTATGACTTCGCTGAGGCGATAGTCCGCATAGCAGGTCATACAGACTGTAATATACAGCCATGTAGCAGTAACGAATTTCCGTCTCCGGTAAAACGGCCGGCCTACTCGGTACTCGACAAGACAAAGATCAGAAAAACATTCGGAATAAAGATACCATACTGGACTGACTCTCTGAAAAAATGCATCGATCAACTTAATGAACTGAATTAAACTTATTACAAAATGTGAAATCCGAAACTGATGCAGACCTTACTTTTAACCTTCAGGTCTGTTTCCGGTCGATTTCTTCTCTTTTCCCGGTTACGATGGAATCCCATCGCACCCTCAGAAAGCTCGGAATTGCCTCGAAAACAGCCTCTGGATGTTAATTTGCAATAAGTTTAAATCAGTTCAACAGGTCTTGAATAGAATGAAACGGAATATATTAATAACCGGTGGAGCCGGATTTATCGGTTCTCACGTCGTCAGGCTGTTTGTCAGCAAATATCCGGAATATAATATTGTCAATCTCGACAAACTTACATATGCCGGCAATCTCGCCAACCTCAAGGATATTGAAAACAGCCCTAACTACACATTCATAAAAGCAGATATAGCAGATTTCGGCCTGATGCGCCGTATAATGACCGACAAAAAGATTGACGGTATCATACATCTTGCCGCCGAAAGTCACGTAGACCGTTCGATAAAGGACCCTTTCACTTTCGCCCGCACCAATGTCATGGGGACTCTCGCACTGCTTCAGGCCGCCCGCGAATACTGGGAATCACTTCCAGAGGGATATAACGGCAAGCTTTTCTATCACATCTCTACCGATGAGGTATATGGTGCTCTCGATATCACACATCCCGACGGTACCCAGGCTCCGTTCACTACGAAAGCCTCTGCCGGTGACCATATGGCATTCGGCACTGAATTTTTTGTCGAAACCACAAGTTACAGTCCCCATTCTCCCTACTCGGCTTCCAAGGCCTCCGGCGATCACTTTGTACGTGCCTACCATGACACCTACGGAATGCCATCTATAGTCACCAACTGCTCCAACAACTACGGACCATATCAGTTCCCGGAAAAGTTAATACCGTTATTCATCAACAATATACTTCACAGGAAACCACTACCCGTATATGGACGCGGCGAGAACGTACGCGACTGGCTGTACGTCGAAGACCATGCCCGCGCCATTGACCTGATATTCCATAAAGGTACAATCGCAGAGACATATAACATAGGCGGATTCAACGAATGGAAAAATATCGATCTCATCAAGATTCTGATAAAAACTGTCGACCGCCTGACAGGCTACAATGAGGGACATAGCGACAATCTCATAACCTATATCACCGACCGTCCCGGTCACGATATGCGTTATGCCATAGACTCCCGCAAACTGCAGCATGAACTCGGATGGGAACCATCTCTGCAGTTCGAGGAAGGAATCGAACGCACCGTGAAATGGTATCTCGACAATCAGGACTGGATGGATAATGTCACATCAGGAGAATATGAACATTACTACGACAATATGTACCGAGGACGCTGAATCCCACACATATAGACCGGACAAAAAACACAGGCATGTAATCAATCCCGATCACATGCCTGCTTTACATAATAAGTAAGTCGTAAAAATTAATTTATACTAAGCCGCATGGGCAAAATTGATTT
>CAJUBL010000080.1 GCA_910584665.1 uncultured Muribaculaceae bacterium
TCAGGTGATTTACGATAGATATTGAGATGGCGTAGCAGAACAGTCTTGAATAAAGACCGATATTCAATCAAGAGATTGGGCGACAGCACACCAATAAAATCTTTTAGAGGCACTTTCAGAATATCGCTGTCGGTTCCGGCTATAATCGACATTTCCGATTGTTCGCCATACAAAGAACAATGAAAATCAGTTATTAACTCGCCGGGAAAAGCGAAGTTGACTACTGCCTCGTTGCCCGTTGTGTTGGTTGTAGCGAATTTGAAATAGCCCGAAACGACCAATGCGGCATAACGCGCCACAGTTCCTTGTTGGATAAATATATCTTCTTTCTTATAATGGCAAGCGCAACCTTTATCGCGGAAAAAATCGGTTATTTCCGTGAGGTTTATATTGTCGAGAAAGGAGTTAAAGCGACCCATCGGATAAATTATATCAGCAAAATTACGAGATTTATTCGAAATTTCGGTCTGCCTTAGACTCAATTAACGCATTACTTGCGCGAAGGTCGGAATAAACCGGATGCCGAGCACAGCGGCGATACGAAATAAACTCGAAAGTTGGATGTCGGCTTTGCCTCGTTCCACACGAGCGATATAGCTCTGCTCGCGTCCGAGCTTTTCGGCTACATACTTTTGTGTCATTTTCAACTCACGGCGACGGACGCGTAGTAACTGGCCGTAGTACCAAGAGATAGCGTCCTCGTGAAATGCCTCACGCTCCGGCGTTCCGGGCTTGATGTATTCTTCATCCAGTTGTTGATTTAAAGTAGGCAGCTTCACTAACTTTTCGGAATTCAACTGTCTCATTGTTCCAAGTCGTTTAGTATTGTTTAAGTTATTTCGATTTGCTTGCGGTAATCTTTGTTGGAATTTTTCATAAAGCCGTTGAGGAGAATAATCTTGGTTGCCTCAATGACATTTGCCTTGTCAATGGCAAAGAGTATTGTACGGAGCCGACTGACACTCGCATCTCATAGAGATCTGTGTCATAGAGGTGCTTTACAAATTCAGCTGACACGTCATATACGGTTGTAACCACGTATATGACGTACTTGAATTTAGTCTGTGCCTTGCAGTCAATGAGTTATGAACACTTCAAATCAAAGAGTTCTATATACCATACGGATTTATTCCGTTACCATGTAGCAAAAATAACTAATTAGTAATAATCAGACGAGTAAAACGGCAAAAAGTTCAAACATACTTTAAGATCACCGGCGCAGCTGTCGGTATTTCCCGGCTGTACGACAAATTGATTGGAAGAGGTTTGCGTTTTTTTTGCATTTGTTTGTTTTTTCTTTCGAATTATACTAATTTTGGGCCTGATAGCTAACGCAACTTCATCAACATACTTACCTAAATACTTTAATCACGACCATGATCAGAAACGTGTTCTTATCGATCGCCACTACATTCATATCGACAGCGGCATGGGCCCAGGATGTCATCAAGGTTGGCATCATAGGGTTAGACACCTCACATTCACCGGCTTTCACTGAGCTGATGAATGCGGATTCCGATGACATGCTTGCAACAGACTTTGAAGTGGTGGCGGCCTATCCTTATGGTTCCACCACCATAGAAAACAGCTACAAGAAGATTCCCCAGAATACAGAGGCGGTGAAAAAACATGGTGTAAAAATCACCGAATCCATTGCCGATATGCTTGACATGGTGGATGTGGTCCTGCTCGAGACGAATGACGGCCGTATACATCTGGAGCAGGCCGAAGAGGTATTCAAAGCGGGCAAGATATGCTACATAGACAAGCCCATAGGTGCTACTCTCGGCCAGGCAATGGCCATTTTCGAACTGGCCGAAAAGTATGGCATACCGATCTTTTCTTCATCGGCACTGCGCTACTCTCCCAGGAACGCCGATATACGTGCAGGGAAGTATGGCGAGGTACAGGGAGCAGACTGCTATTCGCCACACTTTGTGGAACCGACACACCCGGACTTCGGATACTACGGCATTCATGGCGTGGAGACACTTTTTACCGTCATGGGAACAGGATGTGTCGAGGTTGTCAGAATGAATTCACCCGAGCAATCGGATGTTGTGCTCGGTCGCTGGAACGACGGGCGTCTCGGCAGTTTCCGCGGAGTGATGAACGGCACATATATTTACGGCGGCACTGTATTCACCCAGGACGGTGCCATCCCTACCGGAGGTTACGAGGGATATAAAGTCCTGCTTGACGAAATAGCTCAATTTTTCAAGACCGGCAAGGCTCCGGTATCCAAGGAAGAGACACTCGAAATCTTCGCATTCATGAAAGCCGCTAACATGAGCCGTGACCGCGGAGGCAAGCCGGTCACACTGAAAGAAGCCTATAAGGAAGGTGAAAAAGAAGCCCGCAAACTGCTTAAGAACATGAAATAACATACATAAACCGTGTCATTACATTCTCTAACCGCCAAATTACTGGCCATAGCCGCTATTCCGTCAGTCCTCATGTCCTGCAAAGAGAAGGTCCGGGAGGATGATGCCAAACCTGATTTTTCCTTCGCTGTCATCGCTCCGGCCCACTTCCATGCATCGCTTGTACAAAAGGACATGATCAGTGATGCGGATACATGTGTAAGGGTTTTCGCTCCCGATTCAGCCGGCATCACAACATATCTTGATTTCATAAATACCTACAACACACGCGAGAATAATCCGACGAGGTGGCATATCCTGACAATCACAGGCAATGATTTTCTTGACCGGTTCGCGGCCGACACCACTACTAATATAGCAGTCATAGCAGGTAACAACCGTGACAAGACCCGTTATATCGCGGCCGCAGTGTCGGCAGGAAAGAATGTCCTTGCCGACAAACCTCTTGCAATAAACGGTCCGGACTATATTCTGCTGGACAAGACTATGGCAATGGCGACAGAAAAAGGACTGCAGGTGAGGGAGCTTATGACCGAGCGCTACGATACAGTCAATATCGCGGTGCGCCATATCCTTTCGGACACAACACGTTTCGGCACACTGATCCCGGGAACACCGTCCGATCCCGCCATATACATGAAGAGCACACATCATTTTTACAAAAACGTATCAGGAACGGCGCTTATCAGACCGGAATGGTATTATGACGTCGCCCAGCAGGGTGAAGGAATAGCCGATGTGACCACCCATCTTATCGACCTGATCATGTGGCAGGCATTCCCCGACACTGCGATCACGCGCGAAGACGTGGAAGTGACAGCAGCATCACACTACCCGACCGTCATCACTCCCAGGCAGTTTTCACTATCGACAGGAGCAGACGGTGTTTTTCCAAAGTATCTCAAACCGGCAATCAGGAACGGTAACCTCGAGGTATACGCCAACGGCACGATTGAGTTCAGATTAAAAGGAATAAATGTGAGAATTGATGTAAAATGGGATTTTGAGGCCCCCGAAGGATCAGGCGACACATTCACGGCATATTATCACGGCACCAAAGGCACTCTTGAAGTCGTCCAGGATGCTTCGACCGGTTTTGTCAAGAACATCTTTCTCATATCGGGAGAGCCGGCCTGCCGTATACCGATTGACATACCGGCTGAAGAACGTCTCG
Source organism: uncultured Muribaculaceae bacterium (assembly GCA_910584665.1). Lineage (GTDB taxonomy): Bacteria > Bacteroidota > Bacteroidia > Bacteroidales > Muribaculaceae > JAAVFS01. Next base: position 3,559 of record CAJUBL010000080.1, read on the forward strand.
GCCACGAGGAACATTTCAGCCGTCTCACATCAGACTTCCTGCATCAGCTGCAGGGAGAGAAAGAAGTTCCGTCATGGGAAAATTCCAATATGCTGACAAAATACTTCATCACCGCCAAGGCAGTCGAGATGAGTAAACAGGGGAAATAATACGATGACGATGGACAGGACTTTTACCGAATACTATGATCAGGAACGCATGTTTCACGGAGCGTTGCCATCGGTCATGGGGACACGCTTCGACATGCTGCTTGTCGACATGCCGCGGGAAAACGCACTCAAGGTATGGGAACAGTCAGTAAACGAAATCATACAGACAGAACGCATCGCCAGCCGGTTCGATCCCGAAAGCGAAGTATCGCTGATAAACAGCTCGGAACCGCTGTCATGCATATATGTATCAGATGAACTTCGGGACATGCTGACCACAGCCGCCGGCTATCATAGCCGTACGGATTTACTGTTTGATATCACGCTCGGACAGTCGCCGTTCCCTCAGTTCGATTCAAACGGAGCACTGAATATCTCCAACAGAGGATGTCACATAGATTTCGGAGGATTTGCCAAGGGGTATGCCTTAAAGCGGGTGGCGGCAATCCTTGCCGGACACGACGTGAAGTCGGCTTTTGTCGATTTCGGAAACAGTTCAATACTGGCCATCGGATCCCATCCGAACGGAGACTCGTGGTGGGTGAGTGTCCCGGATCCGTTCACAGGCCGGGAGATCTATCAGTTCAGACTTCGTGATACCTCGCTATCGATATCAGGTAACACCCCTATGTACAACACCCACATTATCGATCCACGCACAGGACAGTGGGAATGCGGCAAAAAAATTTCGGCCGTCATGACCGATGATCCCCTTGACGCAGAAGTGCTGAGCACTACCTGGATGCTTGCAGGCACCGACCAGCGCAACGTTATCGCCACACATTTCGACATTAAAGACGAGTTTGTTTACATCGATTAAACCAATACAATGGCAGAAACAGAAAATATCAACAATACAGGCCGACGATCCTTTCTGAAAGAGTTAGGAGCCATGGCCGGCAGCGCCGCGCTACTGTCAGCCGCCCCATGGCTTGCCTCCTGCACAGATGAGAAACAGAAGCAGACCGCAGGGGAGAAGGCACGCGTAGCATTGATCGGAACCGGATCGCGCGGACAATACCACATACACAACCTTCTTGATATCCCGAACGCTGAGATCGTGGCGCTGTGTGATATCTTCCCGGACCACCTCGAGGCGGCACACCGTCTCGTGCCGGGAGCCCGTACGGTAACAGACTACAGGACAGTTCTGGACGACAAGGATGTGGACGGTGTCATCATAGCGACACCTTTAGGCACCCATGCCCGGATCACTCTTGATGCCCTCGACGCCGGCAAGCATGTGTTCTGCGAGAAAGCTATGGCACTTACCCTTGACGAATGCCGCCGCATCTACGATGCCTACAACAACTGCGACAATGTCCTGTACTACTGCATGCAGCGCATGTATGACAAAAAATATATCAAGGGTGTGCAGATGATCAAGGAGGGGCTTATAGGCGATGTAGTGGGGATGCGCTGCCACTGGTTCAGGAACGCAGACTGGCGCAGGCCTACCCCGTCGCCAGAACATGAACGTCTGATCAACTGGCGTCTGTATAGGGAAAGTTCAGGCGGCCTGATGACCGAGCTTGCCAGCCACCAGCTTGAGGTATGCAGCTGGGTAACAGGCAAGATGCCGTCCACCATCATGGGAATGGGCGACATCGTGTTCTGGAAGGACAGCCGCGAAGTCTATGATGCAGTGAATGTGGTATACAAGTATAAAGACGGACGCACCATCTCCTACGAGTCTCTGATTTCAAACAAATACAACGGGATGGAGGACCAGATACTCGGCAACAAGGGAACAATGGACCTTGCAAAGGGTATATATTATCTGGAAGAAGACAATTCGAAGTCGGGCATACAGCAACTTATAACCTCGGTACGTGACGGGCTGTTCAATGCGATCCCGGCCGCCGGACCGTCATGGAGGCCGGAGACACAGGGAGCCTATATACCCCATGCCGTTCTCTCCGGCCCGGTGCATGTCAATCACGGACAAAGCACGACCGGAGTCTCACTTGACGGATCAGAAGACATCATAGCCGCATTCTGCCAGTCCTGCATCACAGGCGAACGTGCCGAGAATGTTGTCGAGGAGGCTTACTGCTCTACGGTACTGTGCCTGTTAGGCAACCAGGCTATGGACACGCAGTCGATAGTCACCTTCCCCGAAGAGTACAAAATACCATACATGTCATTCTAAAAAACCATGAAAGATATTGTGATCACAGGCCGGCGCGTACGGACCGAACTGATAACCGTAGGGGTATGCTTTATCATCTCGTTCCTCACAAACATCGGGGCAATAATGTTCTATAACCGGCCCTGGACCGAAATGTTCACCCAGATCGGATTCGTCATCATCATAGCCGTCACACTCTATATAATCACGGTCCTGCTAAGAGCGCCATGGCATATCATCAGATTCTATGCACACAAATTTAAAAAGAAATAAATTATGACTACAAGAAGAGATTTCATCAGACAGGCAATGGTATCGGCCGCAGGCCTGTCATTAGGCAGCCTTATTCCATCATTCGCCACCGGTGGTCCCGCATCGGGATCAGTTATCGGAGCCAACGACAGGATACGCATAGGAGTAATCGGAGTCAACTCCCGCGGCAGAGCCCTTGCCTCAGGTTTTGCCCGCATGAAGGGCAGTGAGGTCACACACCTGTGTGATGTCGACTCAAAGGCGCTCGAACGCACACAGGGAGATATATTCAAGATCACGGGTAAAAAGCCCAAAGGATACAAGGATATGAGGAAGATGCTTGAGGACAAGGATGTTGACGCTGTAGTCATCGCCCTGCCAGACCACTGGCATGCACCTGCCACCATTCTCGCCCTGCAGGCGGGCAAACACGTATATCTTGAAAAGCCCACCAGCCACAACCCCGCCGAGAACGAGATGCTGGTAAAGGCTGTGGCCAAGTACGGCAAGGTCGTACAGGTAGGCAACCAGCGACGCTCCTGGCCCAATGTCAAGGCCGCCATCGACGAGATCAGGGGAGGTGCGATCGGTGATGTCCACTATGCAAAATCATGGTATGTCAACAACCGTCCGTCAATAGGTGTCGGCAAGGTCATCGAAGTACCCGAACACCTCGACTGGGATCTATGGCAGGGACCGGCACCCCGTGTAGCCGATTTCAAGGATAACTTTCTTCACTACAACTGGCACTGGTTCTGGCACTGGGGTACCGGAGAGGCGCTCAATAACGGCACTCACTTTGTAGATATCCTGCGCTGGGGCCTTGATGTCGAATACCCCACCCTTGTCAGCTCGGCAGGCGGCCGATACAACCACACCGACGATGACTGGGAGTGCCCTGACACCCAGATGATCACATTCCAGTTCGGCGATAAGGCGACATGCTCGTGGGAAGGCCGCAGCTGCAACAGCACACCGGTCGACGGCTCGGGCGTCGGTACGGCATTCTACGGCGACAAGGGTACCATATTCATCACCGGCGGAAATGAATACCATCTCGTCGACATGAAGGGAGAGACCGTGAAGGATGTGAAGAGCGCTCTTAAATTCGAGCAGGGCAATCTGCTGAACCCCAGCGATGCTCTTGATATGATCCACTTCCAGAACTGGTTTGATGCGATACGCAAAGGGGAGAAGCTGAATTCAAGCATTGTCGATGCCTGCATAAGCACCCAGCTCGTCCAACTCGGCAACATATCACAGCGAGTAGGCCGAGCCCTGCGCATCGACCCCACCAACGGCCGCATCATCGGCGACAAAGACGCCATGAAACTGTGGGGCCGCCAGTATGAAAAGGGCTGGGAACCTAAAGTCTGAGAGCCTGTTTACATTTATATGATGCAGATTTTGAGAGATTGAACTGCACCCCAAAAGTTTTATGTCTAACTTTTGGGGTGCAGTTCATAATTAAGGTTTACGACACATCCTCTTGCGGTTGTATGATTATACTGTTTTTATAACTATAACAAAATAGCAATCAAATAATCAAAAAAACAACCAGCATATTCCCTTTATATTGCAAAAAAAATGAGATAAAGTGAAGAAACCAATACGGAAATTTGACAAACCGGGGTATTAGGAGTAAATTTGTGCCAAACAAACGATAATAAAACAAATGGAAAAACTGATAGGACGCGAAGCCGAGCGAAGAGAGATTGACCGATGTCTTATGTCTGACCGTTCCGAGTTTGTCATAATATACGGTCGGCGACGTATCGGTAAAACGTTTCTGATAGAACAGCATTTCAATCAAACGTTTGATTTCTGGTATGTAGGCCGTCGCAGAATACCGACCAAAGAACAGTTACGCCAGTTCGGAAAGACCCTGACGAAATTTTCCTGCGGCACCAAATATAAATTTTCCACATGGTTTGAGGCATTTGACGCATTGGAGGAATATCTTGAATCTCTGCCCAAAAACAAGAAGAAGGTGATATTCATAGATGAAATGCCATGGATGGACAGGGTTAACTCCAATTTCGTGACCGCTATAGAAGGTTTCTGGAATAGTTGGGCGATGAGTCGGGGCGACATCATGCTCATTGCGACAGGATCCGCGACCTCATGGATGCGTGACAAACTTATCGGCAATAAAGGCGGTCTGCACGCAAGAATCACAAGCCAGCTGCATATCCTCCCGTTCACACTCGGCGAAACCGAGAAGTATCTTGAGGCCAAAGGGATCACATGGGACAGGTATCAGATCCTACAGTCCTACATGGCTTTGGGTGGAGTCCCTTTCTATTACAGCATCCTCAACCCGGAATTGAGCCTCGCTCAAAATATAGACGATCTGTTTTTCAAACCCGATGGAAAACTCAGACTGGAGTTTGATGAACTCTACACAGCACTGTTCCAGTACGCTGATAGATATATCGAGATTGTCAGGACGCTGAGCAGACATAAATACGGCATGACCTACAGCGATCTGTCAAAAGCGATAAAGATAGAGGGCAGTCAGCTCAGCCGCATAATAAAGAATCTTGAGAGATGTGATTTCATCGAAAGGTGGTCACAATACGGCAACAAAAAGCGGGAAGAGGTGTTTTGCCTCACCGACTTCTATACCATGTTCTACTATAAGTTCATCGAACCTGACAACAGACATGAGGAATATTGGTGGAGCAAGAATTTTGATTCACCCAGTGTGCTTTCATGGATGGGAACATCGTTCGAAACGGTATGCCTAAGACATCACCGGCAAATAAAACAAGCTCTCGGACTGACTGCCATATCTACGGAAACATCCAACTGGCATATCAAGCCAAACGAGCATGAACAGACTCCCGGAGCACAGATTGATATGATAATTGAACGGGCTGACCGCATTATCCATTTGTGTGAAATAAAATTTTCTGTCGGAGAATATCTTATCTCGCAGGAATATGAAAAGAAACTGCGCCAAAGGATGAGTCTGTTCCAATATTACACTAAAAACAAAAAGTCGCTGGTACATACCTTTATAACAACTTATGGTGTCGCCAACGGCAAAAACAAAAGCATTGTACACAGCGAGGTAACAATGGATGATCTTTTTAATTCATGATAAATTCCAAACATACATACTTCTACTCTTAAATTATATCAGGACTATGACAATAAGTGCGATCTGGATCAGCGTCACCGGAATATTCGGAGCATCAGTGCTGGGTTCGGTACTGGGATTCGGCATTAAGAATCTGCCTCATAAATGGAACGACGCGCTTATGGGCTACTGTGCCGGCGTGATGCTGGCGGCATCGACTCTGGGCCTTATCGTTCCGGCTTTCGAAGGTTCTCCACACGGCATGTGGTGGCTTGTGACACTTGCCGTAGTACTTGGAGCAGTTTTCCTGAATCTGCTGGATTTCCTCACACCCCATCTGCACCATATCACAGGCCTTGATCCCGAACAGCACCGCAACAATGCCACACTGGGTCGCATAATGCTGTTTGTCATGGCTATAGCATTGCATAAACTCCCAGAGGGAATGGCGGCCGGAATAAGCATCAACGACACCGGAGACAAGGCTGTGGAATGGACAGTATCGGCGGCAATAGCATTGCAGAATATTCCTGAAGGCATGGTCGTCATAGCGCCGCTACTGTTAGCAGGGGTAAGCCGATACCGTACATTCCTGATTGCCATAGGCATAGCCGGACTTGAAGCCATCGGTGTATGTGGCGGCTACGGACTGGGCATGTCATTCGGTCCGTTGCTCCCCTATCTGCTTGCGTTTGCCGGCGGAGCGATGCTGTATGTCACAAGCGACGAGATGATTCCCGAGACCCATGCCCACGGCTACCAGAAACAGGCAACCTACGCCCTGCTTATAGGTTTTGTCACCATAGTAGTCATAGACCTTGCCTTAGCATCCTGACCGACTGAATAAACGATCTACCAGGCCACGGGCAAATGTCAGGAAAAGATTACGGGCCCGCTGTCATTGATTGACAGCGGACCCGCTTATAGATGAGTCCTTATCAGGAATTACTTGTTGGAGTCCTCGATCGGTTTGATCTCGGGATCCACGCCCCACTGCTGCTGGGCAAGGCGACGGTAGTTGTTATAGCGCCACCTGGCGTTATCCTTGGCGGCGGCGAAGAGCTCGGCGGCCTCGGCGGGATACTGCTTCATTACCGAAGCGTAGCGGACCTCGCCCTTGAGGAAGTTTTCGAACTCGTCCCAGTTGGGTTCCTTGCTGTCAAG
>CAJUBL010000081.1 GCA_910584665.1 uncultured Muribaculaceae bacterium
AAGCCTCTTTCGCATACACGAGTCTGCGTGAGGGCTTGGACTGTTTGGAGTGGCCGGCTATGCCTGCCTTTTCAAGCAGGTCAAGCACCCGGTCAAGTTTTTCGGAGAGACCGCTTACCACATGTGGCAGCTGGTCGAAGGTGATTGTGGATGTATTCATATTACTTTGGGGTTTGAAGTTCGTTTGAAATTCTAACCGCAAAGTAAAAAGGTGAGTTGGTGGTTAAAAATATAACCATCCACACACATCAAAATAACTTTCTTGCTATTGGCAACACATTGGTATATAGTGATTAAGATGATTAGGTTTTCTTGATGGTTATCACATCAAATCGAGGGTGATTTTCTGGTGATTGGATTGCAAGAGTTTAATATGTTTTTGCGATTAGAAGAATAATGGCTAAATTCGTGTATGGAAAAGCTGAATACGCGGAAAAATAAGCAATGGTTGGTCTTTGCGAATGCCAATAGATGCAATCATTATGCATCATTAAAGGAAGCAGGATTTGTAAGTTGGAAAAAGGACAGAAATAATTTCCAGATAGGAGATATTGTTTTTTTATTTAGTTCTGTTGAACGCAAAATAATCTACAAGACAATAGTTGTAGGCGAAGAACTACGTGCGGATGGCAAATATTGGGTAGAGAAACCACCAATGCATACTACATGGCGCTTAGAGGCAGTCCAAGAATATACTGGAGATGGTTTGCAAGAGAAACACTTATTACAGCATGGTTTTAAGGGAGGTAGAAGTTTACAACATCCGATGTGTAATAATCCGGAATTGTTCGATTTTATAGAGTCTGAGTTTGATAAATAAAAAACGACTGACATCGGAGATAAGCCGGTGCCAGTCGCAATATAGGAAGTTTGTATGATTATTTCTGAAGAATTTTCGGATTGATGTTGCCATAACGTTTGAAGTGTTCAAACAGTCTGTCCATCTGATCTGCGGTATGGATGGGGATGCGCTCCTTGGTGGATTTGGATTCCCGGAGTTTCTGGACGATAGTCCTGATATGGGTATTCTCAAACGGTTTCTCAAAAACTTTCTTGACAAATCGGGCTATCTCCTCACCACGCAATCGCAGGAATTTTCCGACATTATAGCCGAGGTGCTTCAAGTCCTCTTTTGTCAGGTGGTCGCTACGGAGGTTGACTGGGCTGAACGGAGGCATTGCGTTGATAGTCCACACCTTGGCGTTATGGTGCAACTTTTGCAACTCCTCAGCTTCAAGGTACGGCTGCATCATGTGTGTGATGTAAGCGCAAAGGAATTCAATCTGTGAGAGGCTGAATTTCAGATCTTCCTCTTTGACTTCCTCATGGGCAGCATTGCATTGGTGGTGCTGGCTGATGAGTTTGTTGTGGAGTTCCACTTCTGTGTGATGCTTTTCATAGAATTTTACCATCTCATCAATATTCTCGATGGAGTAAACTGAGCCGTCTGGCGTAAGAAAGCAATCATGTTCATATTCCTCAATCAAGGTAGTACCGTCCGGATTATGATGCACGACACTTTCACCGTATGTGGTGAAACATCCGATATTCTCATCATATTCGGGTTCTTTTTGTACCCTCGTTATTCCATTTATAAAGTCCTCCCGCTCACGTTCTGACAAACTGTCGAGATAGGCATCCAATAGCTCGTCATCGTTGTCTGGTTCACTGGTCTTTCCATCTTCATCGATGGGTTCATCATCTGGGTAATATTCATCGTCAAATTCAACATCAGATTCCAATACATCGGTCTGAAGGTCATTGTCCGCTGAATAATCCGCTATGTTTGGCTGTGTAGATGTTTCAATAGGAATATATTCACCATCGGGAGTCTCTGCAACAAGTATTGCTGATTTTCGCCGAAAAAGAAAGGGCAATTTGCCGAACAGCTCGTCAATAATAGATTGGAAACCGCAATATAATCCGATTGTCAGGACAAAGAAAACGGCAAACAGTATGTTGCCGGTAAATTCGTCAGTGCCAAAGCGATGAATGGCAGTATGACGACCAAGTAAAGCCATGATGCCGCATCCGGCAATCACGGCACTCCAGATAATTATTTTGTCCCGGGTAGGGGAAGCGAAGCTCCTCAAGCGCTGGGGCGTCTCTTTCATAAATAAACAATGGGGTTAAATTATTTCACGTCTTTATAGACAATTTAACCCCGCTGTTTGTTCAGTCAGTCCTTTCGTTAGTCTGACGACTTGTATTTCTCAACCTATCACATAATGATAAAAAATCCACATAAATGTTTATTTTATGATATGTTAACGAGTAATATCATTTCACTAAAGTATTGTCAAAGATACACGTCGCCCAAGCCCCTCGAAGATGCGGAAGAGGGTGCTGAGTTGAATATCGGACTTGCCATTCTCTAACCGGGAGATGTAAGTTTTCTTTGTCCCGATGCGCTCTGCGAGCTGCTCCTGTGTGAGTCCGGCTTTCAGACGCTCCTCTTTTAGAGTTTCTGCAAGGCAGAACGCTGCTGCGTCTGCGTCAAATTGCTCACGTTCAGGGGTACCCGGTTTTCCGTATTCTGCATCCAGAAGCTCGTCGAAAGTCCGAGCATTCATGATCGCTTCTTTTTTTGTCTTATCCATTTCTTTTTTCGTTAAAGTATTCATTCATCAGTTTCTTAGCTCGCTCAATTTGTTGTTTGGGTGTTTTCTGAGTTTTCTTCTGAAACCCATTGAAAAGAATAACCAGAGAACCTTCATCAAAACAGCAGAAGATACGGAAGATATTGCTCCCGACTTCAACGCGGATTTCATATAGTCCATCCACGCCTTCCATATTTTTCAGAATGGTACTTGGAACTCTATCCACCGTCCTGACAACATTGATACAGTAGTTGATTTTACGTCTGACTGCATCAGTTTGAGCTACATAGAACTCATTGAAGTAGTTCTTGTATATTTTTATGGTGCGATGTGCCATATCTTTTGATTCAACGGCAAAGTTAACTAAAAAGTTTACTCCACCCAAATTTTGGAATGAATTTATTTCAATGAGATTGAGTTGGCGGCGGCGCGTTTCTTGGCATTTACGACCTCGGCGTAAATCTGCGTCGTGGCTACGTTCTTGTGGGTCATCATTTTGCTGACGGTGTAAATGTCTGTGCCATTGCTTACAAGCAAAGTGGCGAATGTGTGGCGCAGTCCGTGAAATGTCAGTTTCTTGGTGATTCCGGCATTCTTCAGCCATGTCTTGAACGGCTCGCGGGTATGTGCCCGGCTCAGTCCCCGGAATACGAGTCCGGAACCGCGTTCACCGCAATATGCCAATGCCTCGTCGCTCAACGGCAATGTTGCCTGTGTCTTTGTCTTTTGGGTACGGATGCGCATACAGTATCCTCCATCAGGCGACAGTTCGATGTTTTCCCAACGAAGTTGCAGTATGTCGCTGATGCGCAAGCCTGTTAGACAAGCGAACAATGAGGCTCGTTTCAGCACCTCGACCTTGCAGGGAGTGGCGGCAAGTTTCTTCACCTCATCCATTTCGAGATAGTTCACTTTCGGGTCTTCCCACTCAATAGAGTCAAGATAGTCATTGACATTTTCTTTCAACCAACCTTCCTTATAGGCGATTTTCAGAAGAGCGCGGAAGGTTGACCAATATCCGGCGGCAGAATTGCGCGATATCGGTGCGCCTTTCTTCGGCTTCACTTTCAGCCGAAGAATGTAGCTGCGGAACTCGTTACAGAAACCGATGGTGACATCCTTCATCAGACATCGTCCATTGCAGAAGTCGGAGAAGTGTTTGAGAACAATATCCCACTTCTGATATTTCCCTTTTGCCTTCTCACGAAAATATTCCAGAAAGTCAGCGTTTTTCTTTGTACGGTCGAGAAAACCGAACTCCTCGTTGATTATTGCAAGCTCTCGCATGGCTCGTATGCCACGGGCTTTCACACGGATCTCCTCGTTGTATTCCATCTCGAATTTATCCTTCGGTTCTCCATAGAGATATAAGCCGAGAAATTCCCGGCGCGACATCTTCTTGATATGTGGATTCCATATAGGTGGATAAAAATCCAGATAGAGCGACAGCTTTCCGCTACGCAGTTTCTCCTCGCGGAGCGTCACTTTGGTTACAGTTGATGATTGCATATCTTGTCGTTTTTAGATTTATAATGTATTGAGGTCGATGGTGGTTATCAAGTGATATAAATAACCGGATTATAACTCAATTTGAGGATTGAACAACGCCTCCAACTCCTTGGCGTTCAGCTTGACATATTTGCCACAGCGGAGCTTGGTTATCTTGTAAGTCTTTACATAGTGATAGAGTTGGTCGCGTGTCAACGAGTATTTCACCATAGCGTCGGCCACCGATATAAACTCAACATCTTCCTTCGATGCGGTTCCTTTCGCCACATCGAAATGATATTTGGAGTAATATACCTTACAGCCATCCTTTCGTTTCGGGATGCCGATTTTGGAAACCAGTGAGTATATCGCCGACAGCGTCATGCCATACTTTTCCTGAATATCCTCCACCGAATACCACTCGGTAATTTCCGGATTCTCTTTCTTCGCCGAGAAAAGCCGGTCGATATGCGACTTGCTGAAATATGCCTTGCCACGAAGTATCGTCTTCGGTACATTATTCTCGGCAACTACCTTGTATATCCACGAATCCTTGACCCCGAACTTTTCCCGAATCTCAGCACGGGTATAGAAATCAGCCAACGACTTCGATTTTTTCTCAGCGGTTTCCCGCTTTTTATATGGTGAACTTTCAAGCATGGTATCGATGCTGATGCGCTTTATCAAAGTCAGACGAGAAGATATTTTTGATGCCGATAAATCACCTCGGTGTATCAGCTTATACACACCTTGGCGTGTCATTCCTAATATTTGCCCTGCGTCAGCTACGGTCAGGTATTCCTTTTCTTTGATAGCCGATAACGTAGCCGTAGGCGTTGGGGTGCTTAGGGTATTCTTAATCTTCTGCTGGCGCACTCGCTCCTTGTAAGAGTGTTCTGAGCATCTCTTGGAACAGAAGCGAGTAACGGTCGTCTGAGCGGTGAATTGCTTGCCACACCACTCACAAGTTTTCTCAATTCTAATGTTGCTACTCATGATTTTTGTGGAGATTTCTCCTTGATTTTGTAAATGTTCGTAAACTGTTGACAACCATTGTCAACTTTCTCCACCACCTTGCTGACGCTTGGAGTGGAGAGAGCCGTTATCGTACAAAATCCGTACAAATGAGTGCGTAAAAACGCCTAATACCGACAGTTATCAGCATTAGACGTTTCGTAGAATATTATGTTTTATCGTTCAGTAACAGTCAATTGCCATCAATATAAGTTGTTGACAATCAATTGATTATTTTCCGATGCAGAAGCGGGTGAAGATGGTGGACAGGAGGGTGTCGGTGGTGATGGCGCCGGTGATCGTGGAGAGGTGATGGATGGTCTCGCGCACGTCCTGGGCTATCAGGTCGCCGCTCAGGCCTGCCGAGAGGGCGTCGATGGTGCGGCGGGCTGATTCTGCGGCCTGGGTCAGGGCCTGGGCGTGGCGGGCGTTAGTCACCAGGAGTTCCTGACCGGGATTATGGCTGTCGGTCAGTTCGGTCAGCCTGGTTTTAAGCTGTTCTATGTCGGATTCGTTTCTGGTGCTGATGGTCAGAATGTCGGCTGTGGGGAGAATGGATGTCACCTTTGCGGTGGTTTCTTCAATACGACCGGCTGACACGATGTCGGACTTGTTGAGCAGTATCAGCAGGTCGGCTTCAGCGTTACGGCCGACAGTCGACGGCAGGTCGCTGAGGGCTGTATCGGGATCGGTCAGATCGACGATGTAGATTATCGTGTGGGCTGATGATACGGCTTTCAGACTGCGTTCTATACCGATTCGTTCGATGGCGTCGGTGGTGTTCCGCAGACCGGCGGTGTCCTGGAAACGATACTGATAATCGCCGATCTCTACGAGGTCGTCGACAATATCGCGTGTGGTGCCGTGTATATCACTCACAATCGCACGGTCATCGCCTGTGATAGCATTCAGTAATGACGATTTTCCTGCATTTGTCGGCCCGACGATCGCAACAGGAATTCCTTCTTTGATCACAGATCCGGTTGCGAACGAATCGCGCAGTTTTACAAGCGACCGGTACAGTTCCCCGGCGAGTGCCGAGAGCTGTTGCCGGGATGCGAACTCAACCTCTTCCTCACTGAAGTCGAGCTCCAGTTCCAGAAGCGAAGCCAGCTCTACGAGCTGTTCACGCATACGTGCGATATAGGCCGAGTAATGACCTCTCATCTGGCACGAGGCGGCACGATGGGCGGCACGTGAGCCTGACGCAATCATATCGGCGATACCTTCGGCCTCGGCGAGGTCGATCCGTCCCGACATAAAGGCACGCCGGGTGAACTCGCCCGGTTCGGCGATACGGCATCCGGCCTTACACAATGTGGCGATAAGTTCCCGCTGTATCCACTTCGAGCCGTGAACCGACAGCTCGACGACATCTTCGCCCGTGAACGAGGCCGGACCTTTGAAAACCGAGGCTACAGCCTGGTCAAGTTCCTGCCCGCGGGTATCGGTCAACGTACCGAGATGGACAGTATGTGACACGCACCCGGAGAGGCATTTACCTTTCCACACGCTGTCGACAATCTCCAGAGCCCGCGGTCCGCTGACACGTGCCACAGCTATGCCTCCGATGCCCGGCGGTGTCGAAATGGCGCATATCGTATCGGTGATCAGTTCATTCGGCTCCATCGGTTGAAATTTTTCTGTGATTCGACTTCGTTCTCCATATCGTCAGGCAACGCACTGAAAAAGTCATGACCTGTAACGGCCTCGACCTCATCGACCGACACAGCGCAGGTCTGCATGCCGCCGCGTACGTTACCGTTGGGCATTATAAAACCTATGGCTGTAGGCGGAGTGGTATATGGTGACAAAATCACCTTGAAGAACCTTGACGGCACGGCCACGCCGGTATCGCCGATATACATCTCAATATCATCGGTAAGCACCGGACCCGAGATTATGATCACCGCACTGTCACGGCGCGCACGCTGGCGGCACTTCTCCTCAAGTTTACTCCATGATCCGCGGTTCAGACCGTTATCCTGGGGGACTATATTAGTCATATAGAACGATTCCCGCATTGCCTCGGGATCCCACTTCATGTCGGCGGCCGGAGCCATATGACCACGGTCGAAGCCGGTGTTACGGTAATCTGCCGGCGTGGCACAGCCGTCAACATCGGGATCGGCCATGAAGTTTCTTGCCCGCGGCTCCTCACCATATGTCTCAGCCGCTGTCAGCTCGTAAGCCACCCAGTTGGGGATATGCAGCCGGGGATTGAACGAGACCGTCATCCCCGTATATTCAATGATCTTCTGATCGAGTGACGGATTTGTCACAACCTTCTCAAGCCGGGCGGCCGACAGCGGCCCGATATCGGTTCCAGCTACCGGCTGTGCACCGGTACAGTTGCCCGGCACAAGCAGGCCGACTATAAAAATCACAGCGCATATGCCTATAAGCCAGGATGCGCGGTTCACTTCTTTACGATAACGCCGACGTGAAGCGCCGGCTGTATAACGACGGTTGGTCATAGTTTCAATATTGGCCAGTTAAAATTTTTCAGTTTCCTGATAAGTTCACGTTCTCGGCCTCCGAGATAGCTGTCACACAGGGCATGAAACTGCGGACTATGGTTCATATGTGACAGGTGGGCGAGTTCGTGGCATATGATATAGTCCCGAAGCTCAGTCGGCAGAAACAGTACCACAGCCGACAGTGAGATCGTCCCGTCACGATGACAGGTACCCAGCGTACGGTGCCCGGAAGACACTTTCCATCCCTTAGGTCTGAGACCTAGAGACTCAGCGATCCCGGCTGCATGCGGCAACAGTATCGTCGGTGCCATAGCTTTAGCGGCGACACACATCAGTCTGGATATCAGTGCCGCGATATCATCTTTTTCAAAATCAAGATCAGACCCGACACTTATCACCGGCGCGAGATGTTCACCTGTAAGCGTAAGTTTTCGGGGACATAGCGACTGACGCCTGATCGTGACACAGAAGCCGTCAAACTCCATGACCTGCCCCTCATAAAAAGTCACTGCCGGACGCCCGGACAGTATTTTGTCCCTGACCGAAATCAACCATGTCACCACGCTTTCAAGATCATTACCGGGAGGGGTGATCACCCTCAGCATGCCTCCCCGCCACCGGGCCGAGACACGGCGAGCCTGTGACGAGATGTCAAAATGCAACACAATGTTGTCAAGTTCGGCCACCCTCACTTTCATCCCCGGGAGTATGGGACTGCGTCTGACTCTCAGTCCCGTCATATCCCCCACATCAACTTGTTGCGGAGCGTGTCGGTAAACCTGTGTCCGCAACGCTGAATCACAAGAGTCTCGAACGGAGCCTTCTCGATGACGATCGTCGTACCGGCCGGCAACGAACGTGAATTTCCGTCGAGACTCACAAGGAAAGATCGCGAACGGCACGTAGTCTCCACCGTCATGCGGTTGGAATCACTTATCACCAGCGGACGCATCGTGAGCGAATGGGCGGCGATAGGTGACAGCACCAACACGGCGGCCGTAGGCTCTATGACAGGTCCTCCCACCGACAGGTTGTACCCCGTACTGCCGGTCGGTGTCGACACAATCAGTCCGTCGGCCTGATATCTGGCCGGCGACGCACCGTCGATATTAACCGTACAGGTAATCATCGAAGCATCCTCGGTCTTGAGTACAGCCACTTCATTAAGAGCATACGGATAATCGCCAAGCGGAGTGCCGTCGGCACATCCGACCTTCAGCAACGTGCGGCGCTCGATACTGAAATGGCCCGATATCAGATCGTCAACCATCGATTCGACCTCCTCGATACTGAAAGCCGCAAGATATCCCAGGTGGCCTGTATTGACTCCGACAATAGGTATAGACTGAGCTCCAACCCAACGGGCAGTACGAAGGAATGTCCCATCACCGCCCAGACTTATGGCAATGTCAGCCTCGAACGGTTCGTCACCGACCACACGGTCCACCGGCTGTTCACCGGGCACTTCGCCGCGCAGATGTCGGTAAAGCTTGGAGTGCATGACGATTCTTACTCCACGCCGGTGTAGCGTTGCGAGCATACGGGCGATACGGGTAACATACTCACCCTGGCGGCGGCTTCCATAGATTGCAATGGTCATCGGTCTATATCTCAAGTAAATGAAGTAGTTCGGCTGCGCGACGACGGCTTTCCTCGTCACCGACCGAAACTCCGGCACCAGAGGCTGCGATCACCGTATAACCGTAACGTTCGAGCGAACGGGTCACGGCATCTGTCCCCTCACAGGCTACCCTCAGAGCCACCACAAGGTCGCCCGACGTGGTGCGCGCCGAAGTCAGATTCAGGTTAACGAGATGAACATCACAGTCCTCGACAGCGCGGGCTATAGACGTAGCGCTGTAATCGCCGGGACGTACGGCCACCAGCAGCTCAGCCCTGTCGGACGATGCCGGATACAGCAGCTGACACTCGCCGGCCACCTGAACAGAGTCGAGTGACTGCAATTTATACAATATATCGTTATTTAAACCCAAAATAAATTTCAGTATTCGTTATTTAATTCCTACTTTTGCAGTACAAAGTTACAAAATAAATTTGAATTATTACCCTCCGGGACACTACAATGTCAACAAATCTAAGCGTAAACATCAACAAGATAGCCACACTGCGCAATGCGCGCGGCGAAAACAATCCCGATGTAGAAAAAGTAGCGACCGACTGTGAGCGCATGGGAGCCGACGGCATCACCGTACATCCGCGCCCAGACGAGCGCCACATACGTCGTGACGATGTCTACAGGCTCAAATCGATCGTGCGTACAGAGTTCAATATCGAGGGATACCCGTCAGACGACTTCATGGAACTCGTACTCCGTGTCA
>CAJUBL010000082.1 GCA_910584665.1 uncultured Muribaculaceae bacterium
TACACAAAGATACGAAAAAAATCTGATATAAACTAATTTTCAACATCTACTTATCATTCACAATCACATCATTCACTGTCAGTCGGCCGGCTGAGCAACTGCAGGCGCAGCCTTTGACTTGAAGTCGCGTGGAACTTTCCCCTTGCGGTCGCCCCGACGCATGTCACGACGATTCTTACTCTCCCCGTTGTCTCTGTTTCCGGACACGACCTCTCTCCTGGCTTTTGCATCAGTCATATTCTTCTCATACTGAGCATACTGTTCAGGAGTAAGAATACCCCTGATGCTCTCGTTCATCCGGGCCTGACACTCCTGACGGGCCTTCTGACGCTCAGCCCGCTGTTCAGCTCTCATCGACTCGAGGGCTTTCCGCTGATCGGCAGTCAGCTCTATCCCCTTGAAAAGATCCGGACGATGTCTGCCATCCTTGCGTCCCATACGCTGTCCGTCGCATTTGTTGCCATTTACGCTCTTCTGACAGTCCCGTTTTCCATTCTGCCGGCAAGTCACAGACACAGTCTCAGTCGCAGAGTCCGGAGTCCGGGCTGTTATAACAGCACCAAAAGACAGGAAGGCAGCTACAGTCATTAAAAAAAACTTTTTCATCTCGGTAATTCGTTTTTGAAGTGTTTTAAAAATATTGTTTTGAATCCAATTCAATATATAAGACATCCATACATAAAAAGGTTTATTTCAAAACACTTAAAATAACAGAATTTAACCAGCTCAGCGCAACTGATCCATTTTAGAGGATGTTTAACAACAAAAGCTAAATCCTGAGGTAAATTCAAACACCCGTTAACGGAAAAACTTGAACAAGTTTGGTTTTGTATTCGGACTTATCCATATCTTTGCAAAGTAAATAACTAAACATACTTATTAATGATTGAATATATCAAAGGAAAAATAGCTGAACTTACTCCAGCCTCGGCTGTCATCGAGACATCAGGCGGAATAGCATATCTGCTCAATATATCATTGTCCACATTCAGTGATCTCGAGGGAGTCAGTGAAGCTACACTATTTGTTCACGAAGCTATACGTGAGGACGCCTGGGTTCTTTTCGGCTTTACCGATGAACGTGAGAGATCGCTGTTCCGTCTCCTCATCGGGGTGTCAGGTGTCGGAGCCAACACTGCGCGCATGATTCTGTCATCAATACCCACACACGATCTTGAACAGGTCATAGCCTCGGGAGACCCGGCCAGACTCAAGACAGTAAAGGGTGTCGGAGCCAAGACTGCACAGCGCATAATTGTTGATCTGAAAGACAAAATAAAAGTAGACGATTTAACGTTATCATTACAGTCGGTAGTCAACAACGACATATATGAGGAAGCACTGTCTGCTCTTGTGATGCTCGGATTCCAGCGTCAGCCATCCCAGAAGGTGCTTAAAAAACTCTTTGAAGCCAACCCGGCGATAACAGTCGAAGCGGCGATAAAGCGCGCCCTCACCATGATGTGACACCGGCCCCGTGCCACAATGAAGACCAGTCAGTCAACAGAATATATCACATTACCTACAGCTATAATCGCTCCACTGGCGGCGATTATAGCTGTTGTGTTTTGGCTGGTCGGGCAACAGGCCGTAGCTCAGTCACTTACTGCTCCGTATAATCCGTCGGTGGCTCCGGGACAGTCTCAGCTTACATCAGCCGCCGATACAATCATGCTACCGTTTGCCAACTCAAACGGTGTACCGCAGACATATGAGGATCTTCTTGCCGACCAGCTGGGTTCGGACCTTGCCACACCATCCAATATTGTCACCACCACTGAATATGATCCTGTAACTCGCACATACGTTATACGTACCCGTGTGGGCGACTTCGACATAGCCACCCCACTGATGCTGTCAGAGCGTCAGTACAACAATCTGCAGTACCGACGCGCCATGCAGCAATACTACCGGCAACGCAACAGCGAATCGTTCATGGGAAAAGAGAAAGATCCGTTCAACCCTCTTGACATGCACTTCGCCATCGGACCGCTTGAGAAAATATTCGGTCCGGGAGGTGTGCAGCTCAAGACTCAGGGATCTGTACAGATCAAGATGGGTATCAAAAGTAACAAAACCGACAATCCGTCACTCTCTCTCTCGGCCCGCCGCAAAACATATTTTGACTTCGAGCAGAAGATTCAGGCTACGATAAACGCCTCTGTGGGTGACCGTATGAAGTTCAACATGACGTATAACACCGACGCCACCTTTGACTTCGACTCCAAAAACATCAAACTGGCCTATGAGGGCAAAGAGGATGACATAGTCAAGAACATAGAGGCAGGCAATGTATCACTGACTACAGGTTCATCGCTTATAAGAGGCAGTACCGCGCTTTTCGGCATCAAGACCAAACTTCAGTTCGGCAGACTTACAGCTACAGCGCTCGTGTCACAGCAGAACTCAGAGTCCAGAACAGTCAATACAAAAGGCGGAGCACAACTCACACCATTCTCGATCACCGCCGACAATTATGATGCCAACCGCCACTTCTTTCTGGCACAGTACTTTTACCACAACTACGACCAGTTTGCATCACGCCTGCCATTCGTATCATCGGGAATACAGATAACCCGTATAGAGGTGTGGGTAACAAACAAAAGCAACAACTATAACCAGTCACGCAATATAGTGGCATTCACCGATCTCGGAGAGTCGGCCAACCTTGCCGGAGATTACTGGCAGGGTGATCCGGCATATCCGTTTCCGACCAATTCGAGCAACAATCTGTTGCCCACAATCAAATCCGAATATCCCGGAGCCCGCAACATCAATACCGTCACACAGACTCTTGAACCCCTCCGTGCATGGGGAATCGAAGGAGGCCGTGACTTCGAGAAAGTCGAGAGCGCACGACTCCTGACCTCCGGCGAATATACTCTCAACTCCACTCTGGGTTACATCTCGCTCAAGAGCGCCCTGACCAGTGACGAGGTACTCGCCGTAGCTTTTGAGTACACCTACAACGGCCGCGTATATCAGGTCGGAGAATTCTCCACCGACATCACCTCCACCGACGAATCTCTCTATGTCAAGATGCTTAAAGGCACCACCGTATCGCCCAGACTCCCCATGTGGCGGCTGATGATGAAAAATGTCTACTCGCTTGGTGCCTATCAGATACAGAAAGCTAAATTCAGACTCAACATAAAATATCTCAGCGACACTGCCGGCATCGAAATAAACTACCTGCCGGTTCCGGGTCTGAACAACATGCCGTTGCTGCAGGTGATGAATCTCGACCGTATAGACAGCAACGAGCAGTCCAACCCCGACGGATTCTTTGATTTCCTCGAGGGATACACAGTCCTGTCATCAAGCGGAAAGATCATATTCCCCGTAGCAGAGCCTTTCGGCGAACATCTTGCCCGCAAGATAAACAATCCACAGCTGGCCGAGCTATACGTCTACCGCGAGCTGTATGATTCGACTCAGGTTGTAGCCAGACAGTTTGCCGACAAGAACAAGTTCTCGCTCACAGGCGAATACCAGTCATCGGGCGGCTCACAGATCAGGCTAAACGCCATGAACGTACCACGCGGATCGGTCATCGTGACCGCCGGCGGCATACGTCTCACAGAGAACAGTGACTATACCGTAGACTACGCCATGGGTATCGTGACAATCACAAACCAAAGTATCATAGATTCGGGGCAGAACGTCAGTGTCACACTTGAGAACCAGTCATTATTCTCAATGCAGCGTAAAACTCTTCTCGGCCTTGATCTGCAGTATGCCTGGAACAAAGATTTCAATATCGGCGCCACCATACTGCATTTCGGAGAGAAAGCTCTGCTTGAGAAAGTGAATATAGGCGATGAGGTTGTCAACAACACCATGCTTGGCTTCAACCTAAGCTATAACAAGGAATTCATGTGGCTTACCAACCTGCTCAACAAAGTTCCGACAATCAACGCCACAGCTCCGTCCCGAATCAATGTCACGGCAGAGTTCGCCCAGATCATGCCCCACAGCCAGAAGTCCGGCACCAACAAAGGAAGCTCTTTCATTGACGATTTCGAGTCGTCCCAGATACGTATCGACCTTCGCTCACCCTACTCATGGTTTCTTGCCTCAACTCCATACGACCCGTCACCAGACGCACTGTTTCCCGAAGCCGCACTATCCAATAATCCCGACTACGGCAAGAACCGCGCCCTTTTGAACTGGTACTACATCGACCGGATGTTCACCCAGCGCAACTCCTCACTATGTCCGGGTTACATACGCAGCGATCTCAAACAGCTCTCCAACCCGTACGTACGGGAAATAGAAACCCGCGAGATATTTCCGGGACGCGAACTTAACTACGGCGAGTCAAACATCATCCAGACACTCAATCTCTCATTCTATCCCACCGAACGAGGTCCATATAACCTCGATGCCAGCGACATCGATGACAACGGTAACCTTACTAAGCCCGAGAAACGCTGGGGTGGAATCATGCGGCGTATGGAGAACACCAACTTCGAGCAGAGCAACATCGAGTATATCCAATTCTGGCTTATGAACCCATTTCTCGATCCGGAGAACCCTAATTATGAAGGCGGAGATCTCTACTTCAACTTCGGCGAGATATCCGAAGACATACTCAAGGATGGCCTTAAGAGCTACGAGAACGGGGTACCTTTCGACGGCAACTATGAGTTCATGGACTCCACCGTCTGGGGACGGGTATCACGTCAGGCCTCACTCACATATTCATTCGACAACAACCGCACGTCACGGCCCATACAGGACGTAGGTCTTGACGGACTGCACAATAACGACGAATATACATTCCCGACCTATCAGAATTATCTGTCGGCACTTACCCGACGCCTGCCGGCATCAACAGTAGCCGCAATGCAGGCCGATAAATTCTCTCCGTTCAATGACCCGGCCGGAGACAACTACCACTTCTTCCGAGGCTATGACTATGACGAGGAACGACTGTCTATCCTCGAACGTTACAAGCGCTACAACGGAGTCGAAGGGAACTCCCTCTCTCCTGAGGACGCACCCGATCCGCTCTATCAGAGTTCACGCAGTGTGCCCGATGTCGAGGATATCAACCAGGACAATACTCTCAACGAGTATGAACGGTACTTCCAGTACCACGTTTCCATACGCCCGGAAGATCTCGTCGTAGGACGTAACTATATCACCGACAAGCAGGTAACAGTCGTACCTCTGCGCGACGGCTCAAACGGCGAAGTCGAATGGTATCAGTTCAAGATTCCACTGTCAGACTTCGAGAAAGCTGTAGGTTCCATCAGCGATTTCTCTACAATACGGTTCGCCCGTATATTCATGACCGGCTTCAGGCAGGTCACCCACCTGCGTTTCGCCACACTCGAGCTCGTACGCGGAGAATGGCGCACATACGATTTCAATCTAAATCAGCGCGGAGACACGCCTGCCGAGGGTGAACTTGATGTCTCTGTAGTCAATATCGAAGAGAATGCCGGACGGGAGCCCGTCAACTACGTACTTCCTCCCGGTGTAAACCGTATCTCCGACCCCGGACAGCAACAGATCGTCCAGCTTAATGAACAGTCTATGTCAATGACCGTAAAAGGACTGCAGGCCGGTGACGGACGAGGTGTGTACCGTAACACCATGCTTGATCTACGCAACTACAACCGCCTGCAGATGCATGTCCATGCCGAAGCCCTCATTGACAACACCACCAATCTTCACAGCGGTGAACTCTCACTCTTTGTCAGACTCGGCACAGATGTCAAAAACAACTACTATGAATATGATATTCCACTCGAGCTTACCGCTCCGGGGCATTACAGCGACAATCCGTCGGACCGTGAGAAAGTGTGGCCAGCCAACAACTTCATGGATATCAGGCTGCAACAACTTGTCGATCTTAAGAAAGAACGCAACCGTGCCCGTGGCGAGGACGGCTCTCAGGTAAGTTTCACCTCCCTCTATACCGGACGTGATCCTGACAATGAACGTAACCGCATGGCAGTCATGGGCAATCCCTCGCTGAGCGACGTGCGTGTCATCCTCGTAGGTGTACGCAACAACTCTCCGGTGGCCAAAGCCGGAACGGTATGGGTCAACGAACTGAAAGTAACCGATTTCAACGAAAGCGGCGGGTGGGCCACCAAAGTCAATGCCAACCTGCAGATGAGCGACATCGCCACCCTTAACTTCGGCTCACACATCGAGACAGCCGGATTTGGCGGCGTTGACCAGTCGCTCAACGAACGTCGCCTCGACGACTACAAGCAGTACAACTTTGCCGTCCAGGGTGATGCCGGCCGTCTGTTGCCGGAGGCTGTCAGGCTCCGAGCCCCTGTCTTTTACTCTGTAACCAAGGAGACCACTACACCAAAGTACAATCCTCTGGACCAGGATGTGCTTCTCAAGGACGCCCTTGACGGAGCCACCAAAGCCGAACGGGACTCTATCAGGCGCTATTCCATAGAAAACAGCAAGACCGAGAATTTCAGTCTCTCGGCTCTGAAGTTTGACATCCACAGCAAGAATCCGATGCCTTGGGATCCGGGAAACTTTACAATCAACTTCTCGTTTTCACGCCAGTCAAAGCATGATCCCACCACCGAATACGAAAACACAAACGACTACCGAGGATCCCTGCAATACAGTTACTCACCATTCATCAAAGGACTGAAACCGTTCTCTTTCATCAAAAGCAAGAACAGAAATCTCAAATTCATCAAAGACTGGGAACTGCGCTGGGCGCCGGACAATATATCGTTTCTCACAACCATGTCACGCTACTATTATGAGCAACAGACACGATCGGAGACCGACCAGACATTCCAGCTCCCAGTCTCCGTAAGCAAGAACTTCCTGTGGGACCGCCAGTTCAACCTGACATGGAACCTGACAAGATCCCTATCGCTTTCTTTCAACTCCAACACTTCGGCCCGCATTGAAGAGACAGCCGGAGCTGTCAACAAACGTCTATTCCCAGACAAGTACAAGGAATGGCGCGACACTGTATGGTCAAGCATCCTGAGTATGGGTACACCATGGGCCTATAACCAGTCATTCGTAGCCAGTTACAAGGCCCCGTTCAACCGCATTCCGGTGCTCGACTTCCTCACAGCCCAGGCGAGCTACAACGCTACTTACCGATGGGACCGCGGTGCCACGATCGACGGAGTAGCCATGGGTAACACAATCGCCAACCAGGCCACATGGAATGCCGACGGGCGGCTCAACTTCGAATCCCTCTATAACAAGATTCCATACCTCAGGGATATCAACAAACGTTTCTCGGCCACCAAACGGAACACCAGACCGCGACGAGCCAAAAAGTATGAACGCACATTCCGGCTAAAGAACGATACAACCATCATTATAAAACACAATCTGCGCGTACCTCGCGTTCAGGTACGGGCGGTAAAAACCGACGGCACACCTTTCCCTGTCAAGACCCGCACTATCGACAACAACAATGTCGAAGTGCTCACGCGCGGTGATTCCAATATAAAATTCATCATCACCGAAGTAATTAAAGAAGAGCGTCCCCTGATGAAGGAGATAGCAGCATATGCTACCCGACTTATCATGTCACCCCGCAACGCATCGGTACGCTGGAAGCGCTCCACCGGCCTGTCGCTGCCACTTTTCCGCAATGACATCGGCAACATATTCGGCCAGAGCAACTCCTATGGTCCGATGTCACCGGGCATTGACTTCGCGTTCGGCTTCACAGGCGAGAGCTATATCCACAAAGCCAAGGAACGCGGATGGCTCATCACCGATGACGGTCAGACATCACCGGCACTCGTGTCACAGAGCGACGAACTCAATATCGAGCTGAATCTCGAGCCAATCAAGGGACTCAGGATCATGCTCACGATGAACCGCAGCGACAACCGCTCGCGACAGGTCCAGTTCATGTATGCCGACATGCCTGTAAGCCGTACCGGTTCATATACCCGTACACACTGCGCCCTGGCCACAGCACTGCGTTCGTCATCGGCACGCTCCGGCTACGCTTCGGATGCTTTCGATAAATTTCTGAGTTACATACCCGTAGTAGCCGGACGTGTTGAAAACTCTTACCGGGGTCTCGTTTACCCGTCGACGGGATTTCTTGACAATTCCCCGTATGCCGGAACACCATTCGATCCCACCGTAGGCACCACCAGCGCAACATCAAGCGACGTCCTCATCCCGGCTTTTCTGGCTGCATACAGTGGCAGCAGTCCGGACAAGGTCACTCTCAACCCGTTTCCGTCATTCAGCTCAGTCCTGCCCAACTGGCGAGTGACATATGACGCACTGCAGGCCGTACCGCAACTGAGAAACAAAGTGAAGACAATAACTCTATCCCACGCCTACCAATGCACATACTCGGTGGGCAGTTACAGTTCATACCTCAACTGGCTGTCGGCCGACGGAGCAGACAGAGGCTTCACACTTGACGAACTTACAGGCCGTCCCATCCCATCATCACCGTTCAATATATCATCAGTAGCCATTACAGAACGATTCGCACCTCTTATCGGAGCCAGTGTCACCCTCAGGAACGACCTTACATTCAGCGCCGAATACCGCGATCAGCGTACACTGACACTCAACTCAGGAGCCGGCCAGATCGTCGAAGCCACATCGTCAGGACTTACCCTCGGCGCCGGCTACAAGATAGTAGGTTTCAACACAATCCTGAAAATGAGAGGCTCGGGGTCAAATGTCAGCAACGATCTGACAATCAATGCAGACTTTTCGCTGACCAACACTCAGGCCCTTATACGCCGCATAGAAAGTGCCTACACCCAGGCTACATCAGGAACCCGCACCCTATCCATAAACTTCCAGGCCAGCTACATCCTGTCGCGCAGACTTACCATCGCCGCTTACTTCGATCATCAGGTAAATACTCCTCTCGTCTCGACCACCTCCTATCCCACCACCAGCACCAACTACGGCATATCCCTGAATCTGAATCTTTCACGCTGAAAAATAAGGAAGATACCTTAGTTATTGCACCAGACATCCACCCTATCCGGTTATCATATACAGTATTTAGAGTGTCGTACATTTGTACGACTCTTAATTTATGCCGGTAACTTTTCGACATATAATTTGTTAATATTATAAAACACGGATTATTATGGATAGTATGTATGATATATTGATGGACCTGCCGTTGTTCCGTGGAGTAAGCCATGAACGCATCCAGAACATCGCAGGCACTACAAAATTGCATTTTCTCAAATATCTTGCCGGCGAGAACATCGTGATGCCAGTCCAGGCATGCACACACATAAAGTTTATCATCTCCGGTCACGTCCGCTCGGCTATTACAAATGTCGGAAATCGCTTTACCGTCTCCCAGACACTCAGCGCACCGGATGTCATAGCTCCGGAATTCCTCTTCGGCCGCACAACCCGCTATCCCTGCACAGCTACTGCAATAGATACTGTAGGTATACTGCAGATTGACAAAAACGATTATCTCAGAATTCTCGTAAGCGACCGCATTTTCCTCTACAATTATCTCAACATTCTGTCAATGAATGCCCAGAAAAGTATCGACGGCATATTATCGTTCACCACAGGCTCTGTTGACGAACGCCTCGCATACTGGATCATAGCTCTCACCCAGAGCCGCGGTTCCGACATCACCCTCACATGTCGGCAACGCGACCTCAACCAGCTGTTCGGTGTACAACGTTCATCGTTTATCGCCACACTCGACTCCATGAAAGAGCGTGGCTACATCGACTACGAACCGGGCATAATACACGTCAGAGACCGAGCATCACTCTTCGACCTTATCCATACCAACAGTGACGACAACTGACGGTCACCGATAAAACCATTAGACAAAGAGGCTGTGTCGTAATGAACTGCACCCCAAAAGTTAGACAAAAAACTTTTGGGGT
>CAJUBL010000083.1 GCA_910584665.1 uncultured Muribaculaceae bacterium
AACCGTGAATTTCTCAGCCAGGTTGTCGAACGCCTCAACGAAGCCGGCATACGCTCATCGGTATTCGTCGATCCGGATCCGGTCAGCATAAAAGCCGCCGCATCGATAGGGGCGGACCGTGTCGAACTCTACACCAAACCATATGCCGATCTGTTTCCCACGAATCCGGAAGAGGCTGTCGCGCCCTATGTGGAGGCATCCGTAACCGCCCACAACGCCGGACTCGGCATTAACGCCGGTCACGACCTCAACCTGCAGAATCTCGAATTCTTCCATGCCCGTCTGCCCTATCTCAACGAAGTCTCGATAGGACACGCTCTGGTATGTGACGCTCTTTATCTGGGCCTTGCCGAAACAATCAGGCGATATAAAGAATGTCTGGTCTAAGAGTATGTCTGAATTTAACACATGAAATTCAAACATACTCTGAATAATACGAAAATATTTACCTGCACCAGTTTTTATAACCCGCAAAAAACACCCCGATGACTTTGACCGACGGAATAATGATACAGGCCGACTCCATCACACAGGCCGCCACACCTGCTACCGCCACACCTGTGCCGGCCGAGATGAATCTGCTCGACATGTGCATGCAAGGCGGATGGCTTATGATACCATTGCTCGCCCTCTCTGTCGCGAGCATCTATATCCTCGTGGAACGATGGCTCGCCATAAGACGCGCCCAGACCGAAGACGCCACATTCATGCACCGGATACGCGACTATATCCACTCCGGCGACCTTGACAGCGCACGCAATCTATGCCGCAAGACCGACACTCCATACGCACGTCTCATTGACAAAGGGATAAGCCGCATAGGGCGTCCCATGAACGATGTACTCGTAGCCATCGAAAACACCGGTAACATCGAGATATCACGCCTCGAGAAAGGTTTGCCCTGGCTCGCAACCACGGCTGCCGGCGCCCCGATGCTCGGCTTTCTCGGTACCGTCACCGGCATGGTCGAAGCGTTCTACCGTATCGCCTCAGCCGGCACGACATCAGGCATCTCGACCTTTGCCGACGGCATATATACAGCCCTCGTCACCACCGTAGCCGGCCTTGTGGTAGGTGTCATAGCCCTCTTCGCCTACAACTATCTTGTAGCACGTATAAACAGGGTCATGACAAACCTCGAATCCAAAACGATGGAATTCATGGACCTTCTTAACGAACCCTCCTGATGGCTCTCAGACGATCACATAACATGACTGCGACATTCTCGATGGCATCAATGACCGATGTCATCTTCCTGTTGCTCATATTCTTCATGGTAACATCGACATTTGTCTTTCCCACAGCCCTCGAGGTCAATCTGCCCCAAAGCACCCGGCAGACGCCCCTGAAGCCCTCGCTCCGGCTCTATATCGATAATGATCTGAACATCTATAAAGCGATCGGCGATGAAACCCCCACCCCGATTGACCAGGAATCGCTCGGGACATGGCTAAGACTCCAGCGGGGACAGTCATCCGCAGAGGCAGTCACAGCCGCCCTATATGCCGACGAGAGTGTCCCATACGGAAACATTGTCGATGTGCTGAATGCCGGCGCCGCGGCACAAGTCCGGATCATACTGGCCACGCGTCCCGTATCGACAGCCACCGTAAAAAACTATCTCCGGCAATAATCTGACCACCCATGCCATCGACCATGACAGCACACAACAGCACACAAAACCGTGACCGAGCAACCGCCGCAACGGTTACCGTCATACTGCACGCCATACTGCTGATCGTCGCACTCACCATAGGTCTGAGGCAATTACCAGCCGACAGTTCTACAGTCTCAGACTCCGAAGAGGAAGAAATAAGGATAACATTCGAGGATGTGGTCGACTTCGAGGTCGGAGGCTCTTTCACAACGCCTGCCGATATCCCCGAACCGGTCGCTCCACAGCTATCTCAGGGAGCCACAGCACCCGCAGCTCCGGCAACTGTTCCTGACCCTCAGGAGATACAGCAGCAAGTGCGCGAAGAGATATCACGACGCGTACACTTCGCAACCAATAATGCGGACGAGAATCCCGGTGACAGTGGCAACGACGCCACATCTGCCGTCCGGGACATAGATCCGGACGCCCGGTCAACAGGTCTTGAAGGATTCTCTAACGAAGGATTCCCGGCACCCCGTGGCTTCAGCGCCACAGGCACGATAGCCATCAACGTCACTGTCGACGCCTCAGGACGCGTCCTCTCAACATCCTACAACTCCAGCCGCAGCAACGGCAAGATAAGCACAGACAGCCGGGCCATAAAAGAGTGCATCGCCTCAGCCTCCGGATCCAAATTCAGGCCAAAACCAGGCACAGACAAAGGTGCTTCAGGCATCATATATTACAGATTCAGAAAATAACACCAACCCATAAACAACAATACATGAAACCCATTATCTTCACACCCTACCTTAAAAGCGTGATATGGGGAGGCGACCGCATCGCCGCCCTCAAGAATATAGAGACAGACCAGACAGAGATAGGCGAAAGCTGGGAAATCTCAGGCGTACCCGGCAACGAGACATGCGTAGCAGACGGCCCCGACAAGGGACTGCCGCTGTCGGCACTTATCGACAAGTATGGCGCACGGCTGCTCGGAGAGAAAGTCTTCAGACAGTATGGCAACGTGTTCCCGCTGCTCGTCAAGATCATCGACGCCCGCCGCGATCTATCGGTACAGGTTCACCCCGACGACAGACTGGCCGGCGAGCGCCACGGATGTAACGGCAAGACCGAAATGTGGTACATCCTCGACACCACTCCCGACGCCAGAATATACGCAGGTCTCTCACGTCAGCTTGACCCCGTGAGCTACCGCGCCGACGTAGCCGCCAAGACCATAATGAACGATATCACAGCCCATGAATCACATCCGGGAGACATATTCTTCCTGCCCGCCGGACGCGTACACGCCATCGGTGCCGGCAATCTGCTTCTCGAAATCCAGCAGACGAGCGATATCACCTACCGCATATACGACTACGACCGCCGTGACGCAGACGGCAATCCCCGGCAACTTCACACAGAACTTGCGGCCGATGCCATAGACTACACCCTGTATCCGGACTATAAATCAAAACCCTCGGAACTCGCTCCCGGCATGGACCGGCTCGCGGCCTGCGAATACTTTGACGTACGTCTGCTCACAGTTGACGCACCGCACGCCGTTGACTACGCCGACGGATGCTTCGTCATCGTTACCTGTACCGAGGGTTGTATCGAACTCGACTGTGACAACAGCGTGACCATGCTTCACCCCGGCGAGACAGCTCTTGTACCGGCCGAGCGCAAAGATTTCACCGTCGCAGGCACAGGCAAGGCTGTAACAGCCCATATCAACTGAACGGAATCCACATCAGTCCATTAATCCACCTTAACCAGTATGTTTTCCAAACAGACATATATTGACCGTCGCCGACAGCTCAAGGAGACCGTCGGATCGGGCATATTGCTTTTTTTAGGCAACCAGGAAGCACCATGCAACTTCGCCGACAACGGATACCGCTACCGGCAGGACTCCACGTTCATGTACTACTTCGACCAGCCATATGCCGGACTCAACGCACTTATCGACATCGACAATGACCGCGAGATAATCTTCGGTGACGAGCTGTCCATCGACTATATAGTATGGATGGGCAACCAACCGACAATCCATGAGAAAGCCTCAGCCGTAGGCGTCAGCGAGACAATGCCCGCCAGAGCCCTGAGGGACTATCTTGACGAAGCTCGCGACAAAGGCCGCCGGATCCACTACCTGCCTCCATACCGTAACCAGCACCGTCTGGCCCTGCTCGATCTGCTCGGCATCAGGCCGGGAGCCGAAGAACCGTCAGTGGAATTCATCAAGGCCATAGTTGACATGCGCAACCACAAGACACCTGAAGAGATCGTTCTCATAGACCGTGCCTGTGATGTGACGTCTGACATGCATCTTGAGGCAATGCGTATAGTGCGTCCCGGCATGAAGGAATATGAAGTCCTTGCCGCTGTAGAGGCTGTGGCCATGGCCAATAACTGCTACACATCGTTTCCGACCATAGCCACAACCCACGGTCAGACTCTCCACAACTTCATACATTCCCATACTATCAGCGAAGGCGACATGTTCCTTCTTGATGCAGGCGCCGAACTCGCCGACTGCTATTACTGCGGCGATATGTCATCGACCATACCGGCCGGCAGGAAATTCTCCGAACGGCAGAAGATGATATACGACATTCAGGTGGCTGCCCATCAGGCATCAGTAGAAGCCCTGCGTCCCGGCATACGGTTCGAAGAAGTCTACGAGCTCTCGGCCCGTACCATTTTCGAAGAGCTCAAATCGCTGGGAATTACCAAAGGAGACCCTTACGAAGCTGTAGCCGCCGGAGCCCACGCTCTTTTCTACCCGACAGGTCTCGGACACATGATGGGAATGGATGACCACGACATGGAAAACCTCGGCGAGGTATGGGTAGGATATGCCGGAAAGCCCAAAAGCACTCAGTTCGGACGCAAGTCACTCCGGCTTGCCCGTGAACTCGAACCCGGATTCGTGCTGACTATCGAACCGGGCGTATACTTCATTCCCGAACTCATAGATCTGTGGAAGTCACAGCATCATCTCGCCGACTTCATCAACTACGATGAGGTAGAGCGCTGGCGCGACTCAGGAGGTGTACGCAACGAGGAGAACTACCTGATCACCCCCGACGGCAAACGCCGCCTGGGCAAACGCATCCCCCTCACCACCGACGAGGTCGAAGCCATGCGCTGACCCCGTCCGATAATCACCAGATAACCACATAGCCCTGCATCGCGACTTCAATGAGGTAGCGATGCAGGGCTATAATCATATCATGCTATATGGAATTCCGAAGTCTGTTGACGAGCTGCAGACAGGGGCAGTGCATGACACTTATTTAATAAAATAATTTATTTGTACAACATTGCATAAGTGGTGTTTTTTTAATTTGTGTTACTATTATTAAACAGAGCATGCTTTTTAACATAAAATCATAAACATTTTAATTATCATATGTTTCTAAGAACCTTAAAACTAAAACCCCGTCTCCTTATCGTAGGAACCATGCTCGCTGTCTCGATGATAGCAAATGCAGGAATCACACTTACGACAGGATCCGACACTAAAGTGAGTGATGTGATCAGTTCAATCAAACGACAGTCGGACTATATCTTCTTCTATAATGATGATATTGCCAATGTCAGAGTAAAGGCTGTCACAATCAACAACGAAGAGATCAAAGAAGCCTTGAAAAAAATTTTTGAGGGGACTTCAATCAGTTACATCGTAAAAGACAACGTCATCTACCTAAAAAAAGCGCGGCCCCGCGACATCAACAACGGCAAAAAAAGAACAGTAACAGGAACCGTCGTCGATGAGACAGGAGAACCTATAATAGGCGGCACAGTCCTTATTAAAGGGAGCAGCAACGGTGTTGCAACTGACTTCGAGGGCAACTTCACTCTGGACAATGTCCCCGAAGATGCCGACATCGTATTTTCTTACATAGGATATAAAACACAGTCAATCAAAGCAAGCGACACAGCGGCTCTCGCCAGTGTAGTAATGGCTGAGAACACACAGATTCTTGACGAGGTGGTTGTCGTAGGATACGGCACACAGCGCAGACATAGTGTTACCGGATCGGTAGCACAGGTAAGCGCCGACGAACTAAAAAAAGCTCCGGCCGGCAATCTGTCATCTCTTCTGCAAGGCAAACTTCCCGGCCTTGTCGCCACTCAGAACAGCGGACAACCGGGTAGCGACGGCGTCTCGATGTACGTGCGCGGTGTGGGCAATGGAGACGGTTCGGTGTTGTGTGTTGTCGACGGTATCGTACGCCCGTTCCCCAATGTCAGCCCCGAGGAAATCGAATCTATCACAGTCCTGAAGGATGCCGCCTCGGCTGCTGTCTACGGTTTCAATGGCTCGGGTGGTGTGATTCTGATAACAACCAAACATGGTGATATACAAAAGCCTACTATAACGGTAAACTCAGCGATAAGCCTTAGTACAAACACTGCGTTCCCGAAATTCCTCAACGGCCCCGACTACATGAAATGGTATGACAAGGCCCAGGAACTTGACGGTTACTCACTCGAATCGCG
The DNA here is from genome assembly GCA_910584665.1 of uncultured Muribaculaceae bacterium. Lineage (GTDB taxonomy): Bacteria > Bacteroidota > Bacteroidia > Bacteroidales > Muribaculaceae > JAAVFS01. The sequence continues at coordinate 6,113 of CAJUBL010000083.1, forward strand.
CCGTTTCACACAGGACGAGATAAATCGCGCCACATACGGCGACCCGCTCGGAGTGTACACCAACAACGACTGGTTTGACCTACTGTTCAAAGATGCAGCTACAACCTACAATAACAACATATCACTATCAGGCGGTACCGAGAGATATAAATATTTTGTGAGTTTCGGAGCTTATAATCAGGATGGTGTGATCGAGAATACGAGCTATGACAACTACAGCGTACGCTCTAACATCGATGCCAGGATAACATCAAATTTTGACGTGTCGGTCGGAATCAACCTGAGACAGTCAAACCAGAAAGAACCATCAATGGGGATCGCGACAATAATGCAACAGGCAATGCTGTCATATCCCTATCTGCCGGCTGAAACATACAGCGGCATGCCTGTAGGAAGCCTGAACGGAGCCGGCAACGGCAACAACAACCCGCTGGCGGTACGTGACCTGTCGGGACTAAAGAAACTCGATGAAAAACGTATCGAGTGTAATATCCAGATCAGCTACAAGATACCGAAGATAAAAGGTCTTACGATGAAATTTGTCGCATCTTACGACTATCTCGACCGCAAGACCAAATTTGAGAAAACACCTTATAAACTTGCCGTGTACAACCAGTCGACCCGCACATGGACCGAGAGCTACGGCCGGGTACTCAACGACGGCAAGGTACGTGTGCAACAGGACAGAGTCGACCAGTCAGACTATTACATCAGGCCGTCGATCGAGTATGACGGCCTCATAGGTCAACACAATATCAAATTGCTGGCACTGTATGAATATGGCGAAATCAATTACACCGACATGTCTGCCGGCAAGTGGGATTATCCGATTGATGATATTCTTGACCTGACATGGGGTAATGAAGTCATTCCCAACAGCGTGTATGGCACACATAACAAGTCCAAACGTGCCGGATTTGTCGGCCGTATCAACTACAGCTATGACAACCGTTATCTGGCCGAAGTCTCGGCTCGAGTTGACGGCACTCAGATGCTCCCGGGAAATAACCGTTGGGGCGTGTTTCCCGGCGTATCGGTGGGATGGCGCATCACAGAGGAAGATTTTATCAGAGAAAACCCCGACTTGCATTTCCTTAACAACCTTAAATTACGCCTGTCATTCGGTCGTCTTGGCAGCCAGAACGGCCTCGGCTATGGCCTTTCATACCTTAGCATGGCATCACTCAGCCAGAGTCCCATTGTCGCGATCGGCTCCGAAACAAGGAGATATCTCAATATCGGCAGTATACCCAACGGTAACCTGAAATGGCAATATACCGACACCTACAACATAGGACTTGATGCCAGCCTGTGGAACGGCTTGCTGGGAATGGAAGCGGACCTGTTCTATTCCCGCACAAGGCGCAAGATCGAGGCCCAGGCCGGTTCATTCCCACCGTCACTCGGCGGTTATTTCAGCCCGCTGGTCAACAGCGGCGAGCACGACAACCGCGGCTTCGAGCTGTTGCTGACCCACATGAACCGTATAGGTAACGTCAACTACAGTGTGCGCGGCAACCTTTCCTGGTCGCGCAACAAGGTTCTGAAAATCAATGAGTCCAGTAATGTCCCTATGGCTATGCGCCAGATAGGCAAACCTATGGGACAGTACTACGGCTTTGTCTCGGACGGTCTTTTCCAGTCGGAAGAAGAGATTGCCAACAGCGCCGTATACGGCCCCACACTTCCGGGCGACATAAAACTCGTGGATATCAACCGTGACGGCAAGATAACCTTTGAACAGGACCGTGTCGCCATAGGTCGCAGCAATATACCTGAAATGACATTCGGCCTCAACCTCACGGCCGACTGGAAAGGATTTGATTTCAACGCCTTTTTCCAGGGTGCGGCGATATTTGATGTATATCTGTGTGGCACATACCCACAGTACGGATGGGTTGACGACACGTTTTACACACGTCCTTTCTTCTGTGACGGCAATGTCCCGTACTATCTTGTCGAAGGCGCATGGACACCCGACCATACCGACGCAGAATATCCGAGACTAAGCACCGAAACACGCATCAACGGAGGCAAATATTCCGACTGGTGGGTTAAGAACGGTGCCTACATGCGCCTCAAGAATGCCCAGATAGGGTATACTCTTCCTACCGGAATAACAACAGTATTAGGACTGCAGAAAGTGCGGGCCTACGTAGCGGGACGAAATCTGTTCACCATATCGGGAGTAAAATATTTTGACCCTGAAATGCCCAACGTAAACCAAGGATATTACCCACAGCAACGGGTGTATGAATTTGGTCTTAACATATCATTCTAAACGTTATACCGATGAAATCAAGTATCAACATCATAAAGAACACGACCATAACGATAGCCGTGGCGGCGCTGATCGCCTCCTGCAGCCTCGAGCCGGAACTGACAAGCACATATACCGAGGATGTGCTATGGAAAAATGAGAACAACGTAGATCTTTATCTGAATTCATTCTACCCTCTTATCGGTTCAGGCTACTACGCCGATGCAATCGGTGATGACGGCTTCAGCGACATCGCTAAAATGACACTTCCCCACAGCAACCAGAACCTATGGGCTTTCGGATCGGTGACTATCGAGCCTGCCAACAATATCTTTGACAACTGGAGCTGGGGCTATAACTGGGTAACTCAGATTAACCGTTTTCTTGACGGTCTCAGGACAAAAGGAGCCCACCTGCCCAAGGCTCTCAGAGAGAAAGCCGAGGGTGAGGCCCGGTTCTTCAGAGCCCACGTGTATTTCATGATGGCCCGACGTTATGGAGCCAACCTGATCATCTACCCCGAGCTACCGGTTCTGGGCGACAGCAACCACGCCATGAGCACCCCCGACGAGGTATGGGACTTCATTCAATCCGACCTCGAGTTTGCCGCTCTTCATCTGCCTGCAAAAGAATCGGCTCCCTCAGGCAAGCTCACCACGGGTGCCGCCTATGGTCTTCTCGCCCGTACCATGCTGTATGCAGGCCGCTGGAAAGCCGCATCTGACGCCGCCGCTACCGTAATGAGCATGGACTATGACCTCTACCCCGACTATGGCAATCTTTTCACAATACGCCGTATTAACGGAACTCCAAACAAGGAGAGCATTCTTGAGTTCGGATTTATAAAACCCGAACTTGCATATAACTTTGACTCCATGTACTCGCCTCCAGGCGAAAGCGGGTTCTGCTACGCCACTCCTACCGAAGATCTCGTAAGCCAATATGAGATGGCCGACGGGACTCCGTTCTCATGGTCAAGACACGGAAGCGACCCATACAAGAACCGCGAGCCCCGCTTTTACGCCTCTATTTTATATAACGGGGCACCATGGAAAGGGCGCACAATCGAAGCATACGAGGGTGGTATTGACGGCTGGGGATACGGCGGCAACACGACCTGCACAGGCTATTAACGCGAGTTCGGGATAAAAACATAAGAATTTAACACCATTGCTAAGGAC
>CAJUBL010000084.1 GCA_910584665.1 uncultured Muribaculaceae bacterium
CACGGCGTTTTATAACTCCACACTCGTAAAGCATAGCTTCAGCGAGTGTGGTTTTTCCCGAGCCTTTGCTACCGAGCAAGGCTATGTTCTTAAGTTCTTTGGTCTGGTAAATCTTCATGTTATTGAGATTTAGGATGAATAAATGACATGATCTCTCGCTGTTTTCCAAGTCACAGCCTTATGATATTGTTGTCGGCCTGTCTATAAACAATAGTGTGTTGAATATGGTTTGGTCAACGTCGGCAGAGAGGTTGTGCTTTGGAAAAACGTTGCCAATTTAAGCATCTTATTTCAATCTGGCAATAATTGACTATATGTTACAAAACATGAATTTACAACATGCTGAAATCCGTACAATGTCTGATAATATGAAAGGCCTCTGTCATATGGAGGGTGACAGAGGCCTGTGGTGGTGTTCTGATATGCTGAATGGGCTCGGTTTATCTGATGTCGTCTGATATGTAACCGCTGAGTATCATACCCTCGCGCACTTTATCCCATATATCGGCGTTGATTATATGGACGATGTCAAACATCATCAGTCCGTCACTCTCCTTTACATTCATTGCCATCGATTCCGGCAGGCGGTCGATCTGATTGTAGAGCTGGTCGATCAACAGTCCGCCGAGGAATTTGTTGGGACCGAGTATCTCGCGTAGATGTTTGCAGGAACCCTCGACACAGTACCAGTCGCCGGTATGTCCCTCAAAGTCTGTTTCATTCCATATCGGGTCGGGATTATTCTCGAAGTCGGCTATGGTTATATCTGTGTAGTAGTTGCCGGTCATATAGAGATCGATGAGTTCGGCATATCCGGTAGTGTTGTAATCTTTCCGGGCCCATGAGAAAGATGTGGATGGATCGTAGGTATTGGAGGCAAAGTTGACGCCCACTTCATAGTAAGATGGGTACCAGGCTCCGGAGTATACCGAGAAGATCATCTCGGGATCGACTGCTTTGAGTTCTCTGCGGGCTTTGGCGAGGAAATCTGTGATGTTTTTTGAACGCCAGTATATCCAGTCGTTGAAATACTCTCCTTTGACGATGCTGTCGCGTCCGCTGTCTGTGCGTACAATTCTCATGGCGTCGTCGGGCCAGTTTTTCAGTTCTTTACCAAGAAATTTCTCAAACTCGCTGCGCGACAGGTCCGAGAAGTCTGCTGTGATGCCGTCATAGCGGCCGCGGTCAAGAATAAGGCCGTCAACTTCGGGATATTTTGAGAGCATATCTTTCATGATATCAATGATATAGCTCTGGTATTCGGGAATGATCGGATTGACCATGGCGCCGTATTTGTCGGCCTTATGTTTCATTGCGGTAATGGGGACTATTCCTTTCTCGGGATCCTGAACCATGGTGGCCCAATCGGGATGACTGGTGAAAATCAGTCCTTTGTCAAAGAAATTGTGTCCGGCACAGAAGACGTTGAGCGAGAAAAGTACTTTCATGCCGCGAGCGTGGGCGAGTTCGATAAAATGCCCGAGATAGTCGAATGTGGAGTCTGGTTCCACAGTCTCGCGTATACCCTTGTAGCGTGGTGCGAGCTGACTGTCATACATGAGTTCTCCGGTGATAGGGCGCGCGTCTACTGCAAGATGGGTAAAGCCGAGGTCTGCTACCATATTGACATACTTGTTGATTGTGTCGGCATTATTGAAGCGTTTATAGTTGGCTTCGGCGTCGATCCACATGACGGCAGGTTTGGTGTCTGATGTCTCGTCAGCCTGTTTCTTTGAACCGCAGCTTATTGATGTGACGGTTATTATGAATGCTGAGAGTAATGATAGATATTTGATTCTCATGAATTTGGTAAGTATAATATAGTTAGTTGAAAAATCAGTGTGGCAAAATTACTAAAATTTTACCACACTGACATAATGGTTTATTAAGAATTTTAAAAACGTATCGTTAATATATTATGTTATGGATCATATAAAATTATATTGATCAGCCGCCGAAGTTGTCGTAATGGATGTTTTCGGAGTCGACGCCGAGCGAGTCGAGCATCTTATTGACGGCGGCGCTCATCGGGCCGGGACCACACATGTAATATTCGATATCCTCTGGCGAATCATGATCCTTGAGATATGTATCATATATTACCTGATGGACAAATCCGGGGGTGTACTTCACGCCGGCGGCATCGGCTTCAGGATCAGGACGGTCAAGAGCAAGATGGAAGCGGAAGTTCGGAAATTCTTTCTCAAGCTGCAGGAAGTCGTCCAGATACATTACTTCATTCAGAGCCCGGGCTCCGTAGAAAAAATTCATCACCCGGTCGGTGGTCTTCAGGGTCTTGGTCATATGCATTATCTGTGCACGCAACGGAGCCATACCTGCACCTCCGCCTATCCACATCATCTCGGCCTTGGAGTTGAAGTTCGGATGGAAGTCACCGTAGGGACCGCTCATAACAACTTTGTCGCCAGGCTTGAGTGAGAAGATATAACTTGATGCTATTCCGGGCATCACATCCTGAAATCCCACCTGTGGTCTGGGCTTGAATGGTGGGGTGGCTATGCGTACCGTGAGCATGATACGGTCCCCCTCGGCAGGATAATTGGCCATAGAGTAGGCGCGTACGGTAGGTTCCGTATTAATACACTTCAGCGAGAACAGCCCGAATTTTTCCCATGCCGGCAGATATTCGTCTCCTATGAGCGCTTTGTCAATATCTCGGTCATAGTCCATTTTGTAGACCGGTATCCTGATCTGGGCGTATGATCCGGGGATAAAGTCCATATGCTGTCCAGGCGGAAGCGCAACGATGAATTCTTTTATAAAGGTGGCTACATTGCGGTTTGATATTACCTCACATTCCCATTCCTTGACATCAAGAGCCGAGGCCGGAACCGTGATGTCGAGATTATCCTTGACCTTGACCTGGCAGGCCAGACGCCAGTCGTCTTTGATCTGCCTGCGGCTGAAGTGTACGGCCTCGGTAGGCAGAATCTCTCCTCCTCCCGAATGAACCTGTACGCGGCATTGTCCGCAGCTTCCTTTGCCTCCGCAGGCTGATGAAAGGTATATACCGGCATTAGCCATTGTGGTGAGCAGCGAGTCTCCGGTTCTGACGGTTACTTCGCGGTCTTTGTTTATAGTGACGGTTACGTCTCCGCTTTTTACGAGATATCTTTTGGCGATGAGTAGTATGGCTACCAGCAACAGTGTGATGGCGAGGAAAAATCCCACGCCGGCCAGCAGTGTGGGCATCATTACGGATGTTGAGTTCATTATTATCATGGCCGTTAGAGTTTAATGCCCAGGAAGCTCATGAAGGCTATTCCCATCAAGGCTGTTATGATGAATGTTATTCCTACACCGCGCAGGGGGCTGGGAACGTTGGAGTAAGATTGTACGCGCTCGCGTATGGCGGCGATAGCCACTATGGCCAGCAACCATCCTATTCCCCATCCTCCGCCGGCACATATGGCTGTCCATACACTGCCGAAGTCGCGTTGCTGCATGAACAGAGAGCCGCCGAGTATAGCGCAGTTTACTGCTATCAGTGGCAGGAAGATACCCAGCGAGGCATATAGCGACGGAGAGTATTTCTCCACAGCCATTTCCACAAGTTGGGTCATGGATGCTATGACTGCGATAAACATTATGAGTGACAGGAAGCTCAGATCGACGTCGGCATATTCGGCCCCGAGCCACGTGAGTGCTCCGGCCCTGAGCACATATGTCTCAAGCAGGTAATTGATAGGCAGGGTTATCACCAGCATGAAAGTCACTGCGATCCCCAGTCCCAATGCGGTTCTGACATTTTTGCTCACGGCAAGGAACGAACACATTCCTAAGAAGTAGGCAAAGATCATGTTGTCGACAAATATCGACCGTATGAATAGATTGAAGTTTTCCATTGTTGTATATGTCGGATTTTTGTCGGTTATTTATCCTGAAGGTCCTTGTTGTAGCTACGCTGTATCCATATGATGCACGCTACGACAATCAGTGCCATCGGAGGCAGTATCATCAGTCCGTTGTTCTCATAGCCATGTTCGTACATCCAGTCGGGAACAATCTGGTAGCCGAAGAGTGTTCCGCTTCCTAATAGCTCGCGGAAGAAAGCTACGATCACCAGTATTACGGTATAACCCAGACCGTTGCCGACTCCGTCGAGGAATGATGGCCAAGGACGGTTGCTCATGGCGAATGCTTCGAGACGCCCCATCAGTATACAGTTTGTTATGATAAGTCCTATGAATACCGACAGTTGTTTGCTCACATCGTAGGCATAGGCCAGCAACAGCTGGTTGACAATGACAACCAGTCCGGCAACGACCACGAGCTGTACTATGATACGTATGTTGGTAGGAATTGTGTTGCGGATGAGTGAGATTATGACATTGGAGAAAGCCAGCACTGCGATCACCGACAGTCCCATGACGATGGCCGGCTCGAGTTTGGCAGTGACAGCCAGTGCCGAACATATGCCCAGTATCTGTACTATGACGGGATTATCCTTGGAGAGAGGATTAAAGAATATTTTCCTGTTTGAATTTTTCTCAGCCATGGTTTCAGTCATTGTTGTTCGTTAGTGTTTCAAGAAATTTCCTGTATGGCGACAGGCAGTTGTCAAGCATGGCGGCGACACCCTTGCTGGTGATCGTGCCTCCTGAGATACCGTCGACATAGTCTTCGTTGCCCTGTGGACGTTGTCCGGCCTTGACTACGGTAACCGGTAGGAACTCACCGTTTTTAAACAGTTGTTTGTTTACAAAACGTTCCTGAAAATCCGGTTTTTCTATCTCAGCGCCAAGGCCGGGTGTCTCACCCTGATGTGAGAAATATGCCCCATAGATAGTGGTGCCGTCACTGTCAAGAGCTATGTATCCCCATATAGGACCCCATAATCCCTGTCCGTAAAGAGGCAGGATGTATTTGGTCCCTTTCTCTGTGTCGGTATAGATGTATACGGGAAGCAGACGCCGGTCGGTGTCAGTCTCCTTGCTCTGCTCGGCGATGTTTACGTCAAAGGCTACGGCTGATTCAACTGTCTGCCCGTCGGAATTTATGACTATGCCTTTTATGTGTGATTTGAATGTCTCGGCTATCTGATCGGTACTGGTAGCATAACAATGTACTGACGACAGGATCTGTGCCATCTTGTCGGCATCGGCATTTTTAGTCTGCTCTGGTTTGAGGGCTGTTGCCACCCATGCCAGCGCGGCGCCCACCACTACTACTAATATTATGATATAAGTGATGGTATAAGAGTTTGATTGCTTGTTCATAGCTGTGGCTTTATTAACTGTTGGGGCGTGTACGCCGTGCACGGCGGTTGATGTTGCATTGCACTACACAGTAGTCTATGAGTGGGGCAAGGGCGTTCATAAGCAGTACTGCGAGCATGGCTCCCTCGGGATATCCGTTATTGTATGTGCGTATTATTATGGCGATCACACCGACAAGGAATCCGTAGATGTATTTTCCTGTATCAGTGCGTGCGGCGGTTACGGGATCGGTAGCCATGAACACAGCTGCGAATGCAAATCCGCCAAGACATAACTGATCGCCTACGCTGAGCATTGATACCGGATAGGCGGGGGTAGCGGTCATATGGGCTATCCATGACATAACAGCACCTCCGGCAAACACTGACAGCACAATTCGCCAGCTGGCTATACCCGTGAATAGCAGTATGGCGGCTCCTATAAGGATACATAGGGTTGATGTCTCGCCGAACGAGCCCGGTATGAGGCCTATGAATAAGTCCCATGTACTCAGTTCTGCTCCGTTGACACCGACCATGTGTATGGCGCTGTCTCCCGACATGGTGGCAACCTGTCCGAGCGGAGTGGCGCCTGTGAAGGTGTCTGGCAGCGGAGTGCCGACGCCGAGTATCTGGTCATGCGCAATGAAAGGCTTGTCTCCGCTCATTGATGCCGGATAGGCGAAGAACAGGAATGCACGGGTGACCAGAGCCACGTTGAATATATTGTAGCCAGTACCGCCGAATACTTCTTTGACGAATATTACCGAGAAGGCGGTGGCTACGGCTATCATCCACAGTGGAGTCTCTATAGGACATATGAGAGGGATGAGTATCCCGGTAACAAGAAAACCTTCCTGAATCTCTTCGCCACGCCACTGGGCTACGGCAAATTCAATTCCGAGGCCTACGGCATATGATACGAGGAGTTTGGGCAATACGGCCAGAAAACCATACAGCAGAAGAGTCCGGAACGGTCCGACTTCTTCGCCGGATGCAAGCCAGTGCTGGTAGCCGGTGTTATACATGCCGAAGACGAGGCATGGAAGCAGTGCGATCACAACAATTATCATCAGACGTTTCGAGTCCATGGCATCATGTATGTGAGTACCGTTCTGACTCGTGGCAGTGGGTGTGAACAGGAATGTGTCAAAACCGTCATAGACCGAACGGAACGAGTGAAGACGTCCGCCTTCCTCGAAATAAGGTCTCATCCTGTCAAAGTATCTCTTTAATATTTTCACAGCTTTTATTGTTGATTGTGTCAGGAGATAAATTTGCCGGTATCTGCCTGACTGGTAATATGTCTCTTGTTATTCAAGTTCTTTTCTCAGGTATTCGAGACCTTGGGCTACTATCGATTGCAGAGGCATCTTGGATGTACATACATATTCGGCCAGGGCAAAGTCCTCGGGAGCCACTTCATATATTCCTAACGATTCCATTTTTTCGATGTCGCGTGACAGGATTGCCTTTATTAGGTATTCTGTCATTATATCCATCGGAACCACCTTGTCGTATTGTCCGGACATTATCATCGCACGGCGTCCGCCGAGAAGCCTGGCATCAGGTCTGAACAGTTTCCTGTAAAGGAAATGTCCCGGAAACGAGCGGCTGGTACTCATCTTTTTCGGGGAAAGTGTTGCCCATCCCATGAATTCCGTGACATCGTCACCCTCGGGTATCACTGTTATCTGTGTATATGGGAAGCGCAGGTACCTGTCCCGTTTTACTGAGATGCCGGTCAGTACGTTGCCTGATATTATACGCTCATTGTGGGTGGTGTGTGTCAGACGGCCGTTTGTCAGCGACTCTATGTCAGATCCGATAAGGGTCTTTATATATCCGGGAGTCTTTACTTCGCTGCCGGCTAATGTAATTATACATGTGGTGTCGAGATGTCCGGTCAGGGCCAGCCGGCCTATTCGTGCCAGAGTGATGCCGTCCAGAGTCCATATTGTCTCTCCTTTGTTGACCGGCTTTATGTTGGAGGCTATGATTCCGGGATTGCCGGCAGGGTGGGGACCTGTGACATCCACCATGGCAGCGCCTTCGATATCAGGTATGCGGCTTCCTTTTTTACGCGCTATATATATTGTCCCTTGTGTCAGTTGTCCCAGTAGTTCTGCTCCGGCCTTTAGTTCCGTATGGCTTTCGGCGAGTATATGGTCGGTGTCGGGAGCCAAAGGTGCCGAGTCCCACGTCGAGACAAATATGTCCCGGGCTGTAGATTCCGGATCGGGTACTGTATTGTAAGGACGCTGGCGCATCATGGCCCATAGCCCTGAAGACTGTAGAAGCGCGCGGGCTTTCACGGGGGTATCTGTACCTGCCGTTTCGTAGACCGTTTCATCATTGATGTCGGAGTTTATCTCGATTACCACACGTTCGAGTCTGCGTCGTTCGCCTCTTACTATCGATTTTACCACACCGGCAGCTGGCGATGTGATGTTTACCTGCGGATGATGTTTATCCTGTAGTATGGCCTGACCCTGTGCGACAGTATCGCCCTCTTTTACTACCGGTTTGAGCGTCAGTCCCGGAAAATCTTCCGGAGTCAGACCGACTGACTGCGGCATGCGGGACTCAGCCTTGTCGGCGGTTCCTGACGGAACTCCGGCTATATGTAGGTCGAGACCTTTTTTTAAGGTTAAAGTGATATTCATGGTTGGTTATTGAGTCTCTTCGATTCAGTATATTCAGACCGCAAATTTATATTAATTTTCACAACCGAGTATTAAGTTTAACAAAAAATAAACAAAATAACTGAGAATGTTTATGAGATACCGCATGAAATCAAAAAAAACAACAAAAAAATTTTGAGGAACAAAAAATAAAAGATACTTTTGCCAGACGCTTTGCTGTTCTCGTCTCCTTAAAAGGTGGCTTGGATAGCATTAGTGATATGCTGACGAGATATAACAGATCGTCTTCACCGAGAACATTAAACTAAAGTATAACCTTAAACTAATGACCATCGTTCACTTCCATTTTCTGACGTTGTGTAACCGGTCATGTCCCGCTTCAGACAATTAATCCAATTATTAACTATCATTAATAACATTTTAAGATTTAACTACATTTATGGAAGCTCAAAAGCCTACCGCTAAGCCCGCGGCTAATGCCCCGGCTAAGAAAAGCAACGTTCGTGGTATCAAGAACGCATTCTTTGTAATCCTTGCCTGCTTCGTTGTGGCAATCTGTCTGTTCCTGTTCGTGTTCGGACATCCCAGTCATTTTAATCTCACCGGTGACAATATCGCTGTTGACCCCGAGACCGGAAAGCAGATGTACGACTTCATGTCAATGGCCTTCGCTCCTACTGCCAATGAGGTAGAGGTTGCTCAGGGTGCTGTCAATGTGACCGGTGGACACCCCACCGACCTTGTAGGTACTGTTTACATGGGCGGTTTCATCGTTCCTATCCTTCAGACCCTGTTCCTTGTTGTTATCGTTCTTTCTGTTGAACGTTACATCGCTCTGAGCGGCGCCAAAGGTAAAGGTAATATCACAAAGTTTGTCGCCAACATCAAGCTTCGTCTTGCTAATAACGATATCGCCGGTGCTCAGGAGCTTTGCTCTAAACAGCAGGGTACAGTTGCCGCTGTAGTTTCGGCTGCTCTTAAAAAATACAAAGAGATGGACGAAAACACCGTTCTCACCAAGGAACAGAAAGTTGCCGCCCTGCAGAAAGAGGTCGAGGAGGCTACCGCACTTGAGATGCCGTCGCTGCAGCAGAATCTCCCCATTGTGGCTACTCTCACCACTCTCGGTACACTCGTCGGTCTTCTCGGTACCGTTATCGGTATGATCAAGTCTTTCCAGGCTCTGTCTGCTTCCGGTGCTCCTGACTCGACCCAGCTGTCTGCCGGTATCTCTGAGGCTCTTATCAACACTGCTTTCGGTATCGCTACCGCTGCATTCGCTGTAATTTCTTACAACTACTACACCAACAAGATCGATACCATGACATATGCTATCGACGAAATCGGTTTCTCTATCGTTCAATCGTTTGCAGTCAACCACTAATCCCGCATTTTACTCATTTAACATTAATTTCTTAAAACGGTAAAATATGGGAAAAGTAAAAATGAAAAGAAAGAGTACGCGCATCGACATGACCGCGATGAGCGACGTGACCGTTCTTTTGCTTACTTTCT
>CAJUBL010000085.1 GCA_910584665.1 uncultured Muribaculaceae bacterium
TTTTCCGTAACCGGATTTGTTGCGTGAGTTGTCAATAACTCACTAATCCTTAACGTCTTGTTTCGCTGTCCGTGTCCGTTTGTCGCCCTTTCGGGCATGGTTACGGACAAGTAACGTAGCGGTGTCCTGATTTGGCTTCAGCAGTGATTGCGATGGCTTCTCGAATAATCGGAAGCCCGACTGAAAGCCCTGTAACTCAATTCTATTACTATATCTTTCCGCATTTCACTTTTTTGTAGTAACTTTGCATATCAATCCTTAAAGCCGATTCTGTTTTTTTGTATATTGATATTTAATTCAATAAGTCATGGCGTTAACTCCAAAACCATTTCGCGATTTGCTCAGGATGGAATTCATAATTCCAGCCTATCAGCGGGGCTACCGGTGGGACAACGAGCAGGTTGAAACCTTGCTCAACGATTTATATGATTTCATCAAGGCCCATTTCAGTTCCGGTAGCAATCGCTCGGATTACTATTGCCTCCAGCCTGTGGCTGTGGTGCCTAATCCTGAAAGACAGTACGATAAAAAGGATGTGGGTAAAGAAAGTTACATTGTAGTCGATGGACAGCAACGCCTTACAACTATCTATCTGCTTCTGCATTACCTGCGCCAAAACAGCGACTATAAGTATCCTATTTACGACTTGCACTTCGATAGCCGGGACGTGCAGGACAACTATATTCAAAAACTTCTTTTCCTAAAAACGGAGGATCGTCTCGAAGCGGCGTCAAACATCGACATATTCTATCTTGATAAGGCTTTCCGAACTATTGTCGAATGGTTCGACACCCCCCAGCACGCTCAGCGTAAAGGAAAATTCCGCGAGCTATTCACGTTTACGCCGCTCGAGAATGAGACCGTTAATGATGTGAGAGTCATATGGTACATAATTGATCATCAAAACGCGCTTGAAGCGTTTCGTCGGCTCAACTATGGTAAGATCCCTCTGACACCATCAGAACTTGTGAAGGCACTGCTATTGCAAGGTGACGACACGAGCAATCCCGGTCGACACGGCACCGGTGCCCCTTATCGCCGCGCCCTCGAATGGGACGAAATGGAACACACGCTTCACAACCCGTATCTTTGGTCCATGCTATCCGAAAACGCATCGGACAACACATCTCGAATGGAGGTGATTCTCGATTTCGTGGCAGATGAACTCAATAAGAAGATGACCGATACCAACGGCAAAGTCCTTTTCGTCCGCAAAGAGAAGAATCTGCTTGGCAACATCGACACACGTGACTATTTCAACTATAACGTGGTAAGCGAATATATACACCGCAACGGGAACGCCGCTATCGAAGATGTGTGGAACAGAATGCGTTCAATTTTCAACCTCATTACCAATTGGTATGAGAACCATGAATGGTATCACCTTATTGGTTTGATGCGCATACTCCCTTCTCCAAATAATAGGAAATCACGTCGCGATTATTTCAATATACTCTATTCCCTCGCCATTGACGGTGATGGGCGCCCTGTCAACCGCTCGGTTTTCACCACAGCCTTAAAGAAAAGAATCGCGAATGAGGTGAACGGTCTCGGCGACAAACTCAAAGAATTGAACTACAACGATAACAGTCAGGAAATAATCAAGGTGCTAAAGCTGCTCAACGTGTGGGAGGCCATCAATGACCCCAATGAAGGAAGCCGTTTTGCATTCCATCTTTTCGATGACTTTAAAGTGACTTCACTTGAGCATATACATCCCCAAAACATCAACACTGACGCTACTTATGACGATTTCAAGGAATGGTACAAGCGTCGCTCTAAAGATTTCGGGGAACTGCGATACCTCGACATTGAAAAAATCGCAATCAGTCGGAGCAATAAGAAGAACCGGGGCATCGAACATGACGAGGCTATCGACACTGACCAAACAACACCAACGAAAGAGGAAGTTGAAAACCTGAAAATGGAAATCAACAATGCCATCACTATGCTTGAAAAGCTTACAAAGACAAAAAAACTCTATTCTGATCCCAATAACAAAGCCAAACTCGACGAGGCGGCAAAAACTTTAGATCTGGCTTTCGGTGAGTTTTCCGGAATCGATGAGAAGAATTTACATTCAATAGCAAACCTTTCGCTGGTTGACAAGGATACCAATTCAAGTCTCCAGAACTATTTTCTTGACCGCAAGCGTGATATTCTTATGAGCAGGCACAACCCGGGCCCGGGTAAAAAGCGCCTTACATATGCGCCGTTGGCCACGCGAAAAGTGTTTGCTAAAGACTACTCGCGTTCGCATCCCGGCGACATGCGTCTTTGGACACGCGACGACCGTCAGAACTATCTGAAAGCCATTGAGGCTGCATATGATTATTTTAAAGAATAGCCATGATAACATATAATCAATTCGCCGAAAAACAAGGTGTTGCGATTCCTATTATACAGCGCGACTACGTACAGGGACTCGACAGCAATTTCACAAAGCGCGATAAGTTTCTAAATAATATCCTTGAAGCACTCGATTCTGGCAGGAAATTCGAGATTGACTTTATATACGGCTCTTCGGAAAACACTGGCGGCGAAGACTATTTTCAGCCCGTCGATGGACAGCAACGCCTTACTACGCTAGCCCTTATCGGATGGTTGCTCAACCAAAAGGCTGGTAACGCATATGACGAAGCGTTTAAAAAACTCACCTATACGGCGCGGCCTTCATCGGAGCAATTTTGTAACGAGCTATTCGCCATGAAGTTGCCAACCGATTACAAAATTATCTCGAGGTACGTAACCACGGAGCCCGGTTGGTTCGCGCAAAGGTGGAAATCCGACCCGACTGTTCAGGCCATGCTTCAGATTCTCGACTGTCTTGACGGCATGCTTGGCAAATATGCGCCAGACAGAATAAGGGAGATGGCACGGCGTTTTTTTACGAATTCACCGGTGATGTTCGAACTGCTTGACATGCATGCATTCAACCTTAATGACGATCTTTACATTAAGATGAACGCCCGCGGAAAGTTGCTTACTCCATTCGAGAATTGGAAGGCTGAATTCAACGGACATCTTGCCGCCAAATTCAAAGATACGCCCTACACCTACGGCAAAATTCCCAACGACGACTCCACTCCCACGGTCCCACGATATTTTGAATATGCTATAGAGCACGAATGGTGCGACCTGTTTTGGCCTATGGCCTATGGCAGATGGAATGCTCTGTCAGAAGACGAGAAGCGAAAGGTGAATTATCCACGCATCGACGAACTTTTTATGAACCTGCTTGACTATGTGTCGCGATTCATCTTCTTTGCTTCGATGTCCAATGCTGAAAAGACTTTTGAGGAGAACAAAAGCAATGTCATTCGCATCATGCGTGACCTTTTCGACCATGATCGCGATACCTCGCGCATGAGTGTTTACGACCACAAAGCGAATGTTGAAACCCTATTCCGGATACTCGACAACCTTGTGGTGATTATCCGTAATTACGGTTCATTTGAGAATTACATTGCCAATGTATTCATAGCCACATCCGTTAATGTTGACAGAAAGGAGGTAAGGGTGAATCTTTACGAAGGGAGTATCGACCTTCTTTCGGGCGTAGTGAATGGCGCGTTGCAGCCTATTCAGGAAGTAATGCTTTGGGCAGTATTCCAATGGAATCTCAGTCATCCCGAAAGTGTGAAGAAGGGGTACGACTTTACAGACATGACTGACTATCTGCGCATTATAATGGGCTGGGGACGAGGTGTCAGGCAACGTCTGGTTACAAACCTTAATGTGGCTGCAAACGTCCGTTTGTCTGACTACCACAACGCTCGCTATATAATCGATCTTTTGGCATCGACGCAGGATGTGTTCGGGACACTCGCAGCAACTACTATACCTTCGTTAGAACAAGAGCGGCAGAAGGGGGTATTTTATAATACTCCCAAATTCGAGATTGTCCGCTGTCTTTCCACGTGCCGTGAGCTGTATTATTGTTTCACGCTCCTTATCGATACTATAAAAATGGCTACCGATGCAGGAGCATTCATAGATCGTTTCTACGAATTCATTGACATGGGCGACCATGAGAGAATCCGAACACTCAACTCCCATGGCTTCAACGGTGTAATGAGCCAGAATAATCATTATTTCTATGGTTTGGCTGGTAAATGGGATTTTATTTTTACTGTTGACGATTCAATTTCCAAAACTAATTTCGACCGAACTAAGAAAGCCTTCTCCGATTACATGGCTCACGCGTCGGCAAAAGCGTTTGACAATTACCGGTTTGCATATTATGTCGACAAATACCCGGAGTTCATGGACTCAGTGAACGAAAGCAGTGGCAAAAAGCCCACTCACTATTTCATCCGATATGTCGGAACACAGTTCACGGCCTGGGCAGTGAAAACATTCAGCACACAGCCCATTCGTGGTTATAATGTTGACCCTTACGGATTCACTGTGGCGAAGCTCTTCAAAGGTAAGCATCCACATCTGAATGCCGTGAGTGACAATTCCGAGCATGGCGTACTCTACATTGACGATGATAAAAATGCCGACAGTATGGCCTTATGGATGGAATGTGTTGAGGAGGGATGGCTCATAGGGATTGGCGATTGCCGTAGAGCAGCGGCCATACGTTTCGCACAGCGTTTCAATACGTTGCTAGACGCACAGAACAATAATATAGGGTTCATTGATACAAAAAAGGAATTCACTTTCGATGGCTTTACTCTCAAAGACATGGAGGGAAAAGACCGCATTATGACGGCGTTGGCATTTCTCAATGCAATTTCTTAGTGAGTGAGATACTTCATCGTCAGAATTTTGTAATGGTACAAATATGTGGTAAATATAAGATAAAAAAATATCAATAAACAAGATGTGTCCGATAAATTGGCACATAAAAATAGCGTGTAACTCATTGAATTACACGCTATTTTATTATCGTTGGTTATGTGGCTTACTTCACTTCCTCGAAGTCTACGTCCTGGGGGCCGTCGTTGTGGTGGTCGCTGGCTCCGGGCTGTGGACCGGCCTGCTGGGCGCCTGCGTTGGCCTGGGCCTGTGCCTGAGCGTTGAGGATGTCCTGCTGGGCTGCTCCGAACGTGGTCTCGATCTCCTTGACGGCTGCGTCGATTCCCTCGATGTTCTGTGCTTTATGTGCTTCCTTGAGTTTGGATACGGCTGCCTCGATGGCGCTCTTCTTGTCGGCGGGAATCTTGTCTCCGAGTTCGCCAAGCTGTTTTTCGGTCTGGAAGATGATGGCGTCGGCCTGGTTGAGTTTGTCGATGCGCTCTTTCTCTTTGGCGTCGGCGTCGGCATTGGCTGTAGCCTCGTCTTTCATGCGCTTGATCTCCTCTTCTGTAAGACCGCTTGATGCCTCGATACGTATTGACTGTTCTTTGCCGGTGGCCTTATCCTTGGCCGATACGTTAAGGATTCCGTTGGCATCAATCTCGAAAGTTACCTCGATCTGAGGTATGCCGCGTGGTGCGGGGGCGATGCCGTCGAGGTGGAATTTGCCAAGGGTCTTGTCATCTTTGGCCATGGGGCGTTCTCCCTGAAGGACGTGGATCTCAACTGAGGGCTGGTTGTCGGCGGCGGTTGAGAAGGTCTCGCTCTTGCGGATAGGAATTGTTGAGTTGGCATCTATCAGTTTGGTCATCACTCCTCCAAGAGTCTCGATGCCTACTGACAGAGGAACTACGTCAAGCAGTACGACATCCTTGAAGTTGGAGTTGCCGCTCAGTGATGCGCCCTGAATGGCGGCACCTACGGCTACTACCTCATCAGGGTTGACACCCTTGGACGGAGCCTTGCCGAAGAACTTCTCTACGATAGCCTGTACGGCGGGAATACGTGTCGAGCCTCCTACGAGTATGACCTCGTCAATTTCAGACGGAGTAAGATCCGCATCTTTAAGAGCCTGTTCGCAGGGCTTGATGGTTGCCTGTATAAGCCGGTCTGCCAGTTGTTCGAATTTGGCTCTGGTAAGAGTTTTTACGAGGTGCTGGGGTATGCCGTCTACCGGCATGATATAGGGAAGGTTGATCTCGGTTGAGGTTGTGCTCGATAGTTCGATCTTGGCCTTTTCGGCTGCTTCCTTGAGGCGCTGAAGTGCCATCGGGTCTTTGCGGAGATCGATGTGATGTTCGGCCTCAAATTCGTCGGCAAGCCAGTTGATGATCACCTGGTCGAAGTCGTCGCCGCCAAGATGGGTATCACCGTTTGTCGAAAGAACTTCGAAAACACCGCCTCCCAGTTCGAGGATTGAGATATCAAATGTGCCTCCACCGAGGTCGAATACGGCGATTTTCATATCCTTGTCTTTACGGTCGATACCGTATGCGAGGGCAGCCGCAGTCGGCTCATTGACAATGCGTTTTACGGTCAGACCGGCAATTTCACCGGCTTCTTTGGTTGCCTGACGCTGGGAGTCATTGAAGTATGCGGGGACGGTGATGACAGCTTCAGTAACCGGTTGTCCGAGGTAATCCTCGGCAGTCTTTTTCATTTTCTGCAGAATCATGGCCGAGATCTCCTGAGGAGTATATTCACGGCCGTCGATATCGACGCGGGGGGTGTTGTTGGATCCGCACACTACTTTGTAGGGGACACGCTCTACCTCTTTTGAGACCTGGTCGCAGGTCTCACCCATGAAACGCTTGATCGAGTAGATTGTACGTTTGGGGTTGGTGATGGCCTGACGCTTGGCCGGATCGCCTACCTTACGCTCTCCGCCATCTACGAATGCAACCACCGACGGGGTGGTGTTGCGGCCTTCGCTGTTAGGAATTACAACGGGGTCGTTGCCTTCTACTACTGCCACGCAGGAATTGGTCGTTCCGAGGTCAATACCAATAATTTTTCCCATAATGTTTTAAAGTTTTTATGTTTATATGTTTTTTATTCTCTTCAGGGTTGCGGAACGGTCCGCAACTGTTTCAAGCATTAAACAAATAATATGCCAAAAAGGTTTCCGGACATTCCGGTGTGACATTATGTCAGTACACGGATGGGTCTGAATATGTGGCAAACGTATTATAATTGTTTGTTAATAAGGCCGTATACGGATGTGTTTCAGGCTAAAAAATGTCAGGAAGATTTTTTTTGATATTATTGTAGTGTTGGTAGTGATTTAATTTTGTAATTTTGCCGGCAAAACCAATTTTACCTGTAATACAGAATATATTCAATTGTAATGGAGATAATAAAGACGGTTGGCCAGCTTAAGGAGCGGGTGGCGACACAGCGTGTTGCCGGACGTACCGTTGGACTTGTGCCGACTATGGGTGCTTTGCACGATGGACACATGTCGCTTGTAGAGCGCGCGCGTCGCGAGAATGACTTTGTGGTCGTAAGTATTTTTGTGAATCCTACGCAATTCAATAACGCTGCTGATCTGGCGACTTATCCGCGAACTGAGGATGCTGACTGTAACAGACTGAGCCGTGCCGGTGTTGACGTGGCTTTCATACCCGGTGTGGAGGATATGTATCCTGAACCAGATAACCGTCAGTTTGATCTCGGTGAAGTTGCGGCTGTGATGGAAGGACCTATGCGCCCCGGTCATTTTAACGGTGTGGCCCAGGTGGTCAGCAAGTTGTTCATGTTCGCACAGCCAACCCGGGCTTATTTCGGAGAAAAAGACTTTCAGCAGATTGCGGTAATAAGACGTATGGTCGAGACTGAGGGCTTTGACATTGAGATTGTCGACTGTCCGATAAAACGTGCCGATGACGGGCTGGCGCTGAGTAGCCGTAATGTACGGCTTACTGCTGCACAGCGGGCTGTTGCCCCGATGATCCATAAGATTATGGCCGAGAGCGTCGCCAATGCCACGGGTAAGAGTGTATCTCAGGTCAGGAAGGAAGTCGTGGACTCCATCAATGCTGTCCCCGAAATGAAAGTAGAGTATTATGAGATTGTACATCCGCTCACTATGCAGCCTGTGGATGATTGGAGTGACGGTCCTGTAGGCTGTATCACAGTATATTGTGGCGATGTCCGTCTCATTGATAATATAAAATATACACAACAGGCATAGGTGTCATGTTAATTCAGGTATTGAAATCAAAAATCCATCGGGTGACAGTTACTGAGGCCCGTCTTGATTATATAGGGAGTATCACCATTGACCCGCTGTTGCTTGACAAAGCCGGAATTACGGAGGGAGAAAGGGTGTTTATTGTCAACAATAATAACGGAGAACGTCTTGATACATATACCATAGCCGGTGAGCCGGGATCTGGCGTGATCTGTCTGAACGGTGCTGCGGCGCGGCGCGTGCAGCCCGGAGATATTGTCATAATTATGGCCTATGCGCTGATGACTCCCGAGGAGGCGAAGAATTTCAGGCCACGTGTGATATTTCCCGACACAGCAACCAATTTATTGAGTAACTAATGATTAGGAATCAGGAATAATAATATATGTTTGATAATCTGAACGAACGACTTGAACGTAGCTTCAAGATACTTAAGGGTCAAGGCAAGATCACAGAGATAAATGTGGCCGAAACTTTGAAAGATGTGCGTCGCGCATTGCTTGATGCCGATGTGAACTTCAAAGTTGCAAAGAACTTCACTGATACTGTCAAGGCTAAGGCCATGGGTCAGAATGTAATTAATGCCATCAAACCAAAGGAGTTGATGGTTAAGATCGTACATGATGAGCTGACAGCATTGATGGGAGGTGAGACTGCCCAGCTGAACCTTGGAGGAAATCCTACGGTGGTACTGATGTCGGGCCTGCAGGGCTCCGGTAAAACCACATTCAGCGGGAAACTTGCCAGAAAGCTGAAGAGTGAGAAGGGTCGTCGTCCGTTGCTGGTCGCATGTGACGTCTATCGTCCTGCCGCCATTGACCAGCTGAAAGTCCTTGCCCGGCAGATCGATGTGCCCGTATATACCGAGGACGGCAATAAGAATCCGGTGCAGATCGCCGAGAATGCCATACGTTACGCTAAAAGCAACAACCTTGATCTGGTTATTGTCGATACCGCCGGCCGTCTTGCTGTAGATGAGGAGATGATGACCGAGATAGCTGCTATCAAGAAAGCTGTCAAGCCTCAGGAGACATTGTTTGTCGTTGACTCTATGACTGGTCAGGATGCGGTGAATACAGCCAAGGAGTTTAATGACCGTCTTGATTTTGACGGAGTTGTACTCACTAAACTTGACGGTGATACACGAGGTGGCGCAGCCTTGTCGATACGTACGGTCGTGACCAAACCTATAAAATTTGTCGGAACCGGAGAGAAGCTCGATGCCATAGATCCATTCCATCCGGCACGTATGGCCGACCGTATTCTGGGTATGGGTGATATCGTATCGCTCGTAGAGCGCGCCCAGCAGGTCTATGATGAGAAGAAAGCCAGGGAACTTGAAAGCAAAATAC
>CAJUBL010000086.1 GCA_910584665.1 uncultured Muribaculaceae bacterium
TATCACCTTCAGTACATTTTCTACATCAGGAGCGACGTGCAGATTGTACAGCTGTTCTTTATTTACTACGATCATGACTCTGGAGCGGGAGTTGTATTCTTCCTGATAGTCAATGTAACCGGCGTTTGAAAGCAGTCTCAGAGCCGACATGGCCTGGGATGGCTGCAGGGAGTATCGTTCGCAGAAAAGCCTGAAGTTAAACTCATGCAGGGTCTCGTATCCCTCACCTACGGCCACGTTGACAAAGACGCATGCTTTGGTATATATGTCACGTATGTAGTCGCGTGGAGGAAATGCATCGGAAAGGCGTCGTGAGAGAACAGCTTTGTCACTCTGTGATACAAGTAATACGGCAAACGATTCCTTGCCGTCACGTCCGGCGCGTCCTGCCTCCTGATAGTATTCCTCAAGCGACGGCGGCAGGTCATGGTGTATTACCAGACGGACATCGGGTTTGTCTATGCCCATACCGAATGCATTGGTAGCGACGATAACCCTTGTTGTTCCGGCCTTCCAGCTATTCTGTCGCTCTGTCTTCAGTTCGGGAGTGAGTCCCGCATGATATCCCTCGGCACTGATGCCGGCGTGCTGCAATATACCGGCCAGTTCGACCGTACGGCGGCGAGATCGTACGTAGACGATGGCCGTGCCTGGTACGCGTAAGAGTATCTCTATCATCTTGTGAGCCTTATTCTCGGTATTTCTCACGAGGTATGATATATTGTTGCGGGAAAAACTCAGTCTGAATATGTTGTTGCGTCGGGCGAACCGTAATTTGTCGGTGATATCAGTGACTACTTCATTAGTTGCCGAGGCTGTTAATGCCAGGACCGGTACGCTCGGGAGTGCTCGTCTTACGCGATCGATGTTGAGGTAGCTGGGGCGGAAATCATATCCCCATTGTGATATGCAGTGGGCCTCGTCGACTACTATCAGTGATATGTCTGTATTATGCAGGAAACTGATGAAACGGTCTCCGATGAGTTTCTCGGGCGACACATACAGGATTTTTACACGACCACTCTCGATATGATTGATTGCTACGCTGTTTTCCCGGAAGGTGAGTCCTGAGTGTAGGGCGATGGCTTTTATTCCGCGGTTTTTCAGATTGTCCACCTGGTCCTTCATGAGCGATATGAGAGGCGTGACCACGAGAGTTATGCCGGGAAGCATAAGAGCCGGTACCTGAAATGTTATCGACTTTCCTCCTCCTGTAGGCATCAGCCCCAGTGTGTCATTGCCGGCGAGTACCGAATCTATGATTTCCTCCTGACAGGCTCTGAAGCTGTCATAGCCCCAGTACTCCCTGAGCACCTGTCGTGCCTCAGCGCTCATTGTCGATGTTGATCTCTTTGATAAGTAGTTGTATCGCGTTTGGTGCCGAGATATGCTTGTTTTCCTCGATCGTGTAACAGATGTCGAACGGCTTGCCTGCAGTGATATGTTCGAAATATTTTGACATATTGAAAGCTATACCGTTGAGTACCTTGCCCGATGTGTTGTCGACAAGTTCGAGCTTGATATGCTCTGACGAGCGGCCCACGAGCTTGCTGGTGCCGAAGTCCATGACGGCTCGGGTGCAGAATACCGGCTTGGTATTTCCCGGACCGTATGGATTGAATTTACGCAACAGAGCCAGAAAGTCATTGGATATATCGGCAAATGTCAGGAATGCATCTATATCCATCAGAGGAGTCTGTTGCTCGACAGTGATATTGTCGGCAATGTACTTTTCGAATCGGCGGGTGAACTCATGTATGTGTTCCTCCTTCATTGACAGGCCCACAGCATAAGTGTGTCCGCCGAAAGTCTCCAGCAGATCACGACAGGAGTCGACGGCGCTGTATATGTCAAATCCCTGTACCGAACGGGCGGAGCCTGTGGCGAGTCCATTGGAGAACGTAAGCACTACTGCCGGTTTGTAATATAATTCGGTGAGACGGGATGCTACAATACCTATGATTCCTTTGTGCCAGTCTTTGTTGTAGATTACAATTGACTTCATGAGCCGTTCACCGGGGTCTCGCGAGTCGAGAATGGCATTTGCCTCTGTAGTGATGCGTTTGTCGAGTTCCTTGCGGTCTTTATTATACTGATCGATAGCTCGGGCACGCTCCAGAGCGTCGGCCATATCGCGGGATACCAGAAGGTCTACTGCTTCACGGCCGCTCTGCATGCGTCCTGATGCATTTATACGAGGACCGATCTTGAAGATAACATCACTGATTGTGATTTCGTGTCCCAGAAGCTGGCATATTTTTATGATAGCCCTTAATCCGGTGTTGGGATTTGAATTGAGGCGTTTCAGACCGTGGAATGCCAGTATGCGGTTCTCGTCGGTCATCGATACAATATCGGCGGCGATGGATACGGCTACGAGATCAAGCATTGCGTAAAGATCGCATGGATCAATACCGTTGCTCATCGAGAATGCCTGCATCAGTTTGAATCCCACTCCGCATCCCGAAAGATCCTTGAACGGGTATGTGCATTCTTCGAGCTTGGGATTCAGGATGGCAACGGCCGGCGGTCTTGTTTCATCCGGAACATGGTGGTCACAGATGATAAAATCTATGCCGAGCGATGCGGCATAGGCAATCTCGTCGATAGCTTTGATTCCACAGTCGAGAATGATGACAAGGCATACTCCCTGCTGTGCAAACTCGTCAATGGTATGACGGGAAATGCCATATCCGTCTTCATAGCGGGTAGGAATGTAATAATCTATGTTTGAGTAGAAGTTCTGGAGATACTTGTATACCAGAGCAACGGCAGTCGTGCCGTCGACATCATAGTCACCGTATACCATAATCTTCTCCTTTGACCCCAGGGCTCTGTTGAGCCTGTTCACAGCTTTGTCCATGTCGGGCATTAGGAACGGGTCGTGGAGGTCTCGTAACGAGGGCCGGAAGAATCGTTCGGCTTCCTCGATTGACGTGATGCCACGCTGTACCAGCAGCTCGCTAACAGGAGGCACAGTCGCATATCGCTGAGCGAGCGCGGCCTCCGATTTTTGTTGTTCTGTTGTCAGGGGTAAGTAATTCCATTTACTTATCATTTATGTTGTTTTTTTATTATCGAGTCATAGGTGATGCTTTGTCAAGCCATTGTCGGATAAGCTGTTCGCCCGCATCACAGGGGTGGAAAATATATAGAGTAAGCAATCGCTCCGAGTGTGTACTCAACGGTATTATTGGTACAGAGCTATACTTTTGTGCAAATATAGCCAAAAAAAATTATAGTTCCACGTGTGGTGAAACTATAATTGCATTATAGAGTATTAAAAAATTATTTTTTTAGTTAACTCAATACTTCGTTACTCAAGTGTGATGCTGTATGTGTTTATACGATGGAGTGGTAATATTACTGTGGAGCGTCGCTTGTTACGTGGACGTCCATCTGAGGAAAAGGGAACGAAATGCCGGCTTTTGTAGGTAACTCGTTGTATATACGTTCATTAAGATCGTAATATACTCCCCAGTAGTCAGATGTTCTGACCCAGGCACGTGCCGAAAGATTGACGCTGCTGTCAGCGAGCTGGTCTACTACAACTTTGGGTGAATAGTCGGCGGTGGCCACCAGTTCGCTGAGGATGTTATCACGTGAGGCTTTCCATCGGTTGAGTGCATCGCGTACTTTTCTCTTATTGTGGAACAGGCGGTAGAAAAAACCTGGTTTGCGTGGCATTACCCTGACCTGTTCTATAGATGAATTACCGGGTTCGACTTCATTCTGGTTATTGCCGTTCTTTTCCTTTACATTATCGGTTAGATCTGCACCAGGAGCGGTGGTGTCGGTCATATGACCCTGCATCACCCGCTGGTCTGATGCGAAGATATCCATCAGGGCTTCGCGGGCGGCTTGTACATTGTCGCCATAAGATATTGACACTGTCCATGATACACGTCGGTAATCCCGGCGTGACCAGTTGTTTATACTTGATGTTGACAGGCCTCCGTTTGGGATTATTATCGCCTTGTTGTCGGAAGTCGCTATGAGTGTGTGGAAGATCTGTATTTCGCTTACTGTTCCGGCATATCCTTGTGCTTCGATGTAGTCTCCTACCTTATACGGTTTTAGCAGGAGTATAAGCACACCGCCGGCAAAGTTCTGCAGGGTTCCGCTCAGTGCCATACCTATTGCGACACCGGCAGAGGCAAACAGAGCCAGGAACGAACTGGTCTCGATACCAAGTATACCTATGACGGTGACAATGAGTATAAAATATAGTATTATCTTGATAGTGGACAGAACGAACGTGGTGAGTGACGGATCGACACGACGTCTGAGCATTATTGATCCTACGAAGCGATAGAGGCGTGTTATTATAAACTTGCCTATATAGAACACTACTATGGCAATGGCCAGGTTTATTGCAAACTTGACACAGTTTGATACGAGCTGATTCATTAGCTCGTCAAATGACATTGTCGAGAGACTTTTGATTTCCTGGTGGACAGAGGGCAGGTCGGCGGCTATATCCGGTGTAGTTACGGGCAGGTTCTGAAACATGGTGTCTGTTCTCTTATGGATTGTTGAAACTTGGTTCAACGACGTCGGTCCACCACTGAAGTTCACGATATCCGAACTTATCTATCTGCGGGTCGTCGTCGTTTTTTATTATTAACGTTGACAGGCCGCAATGGTTCGATAATGGTATTGCTGACCATAACATTGGTGTGGCGTAGGCGGCAATTACGGTCTGGCCTATGGCTGTAGGCACTACTTTTGTATATAGAGTGCTTTTGCCGGCCAGGGCGGTCGCATAATGTTGAAGGTCATAATATGACCAGTTATACTGGCGGTGGTCACCAGGCGTTTGAAAAGCCTGTGGTTCGTAATCGTCAGGTAGTCCTTTGCTGTCAGTATAAAGGGCACGCATTGAGCGAGCGAGTTCATCCATTGCAGCGGTCCTGATTACCGATATTGTGCATGTGCGGAGCATTCCCGACATCGAGTCGTAATGACGGAATGTCTCGTTGGCGGCCGCTATGAGATCGGAATTGGCGGGCATGAGGTATTTCAGAGTCTTGTCGTATGGCATTCCTTCGGCCGGAATCTCGGTGGCTGATGCCACGATATAATCGGTGACATTACGCAACTCATAGGCAACCTCGACACCGGCCATGAAGCAACAGTCGAAATATATCCAGTCAAATTCTTTTCCATCAAGTACTGATGCCATAGTGGTGGTGTTCATCCAGTAACTCTTATTGTCGGGTTGTGTCTCGCCGCCAAAGCTTAGTGGTGATATTTCAGAATAGTTTGTTGGCACGGCCTTTTTTTCTATTCCATCCTGTACGTAGCCTGTTCCGTGTCCCCATAAGATCAGCCCGTAGCGGTCAGCCGGTGCCTTGGCTTTGACGTCGGCTATCACCTGTAACATGCGCTCTGAACTCACAGACAGTGTCTTGTCGTCGTAGTTTATAATGGATATAAGGTTGCCGTCGGAATCAAACTCTTTGAGTGCCGGAGATGCATTATAGCTGTCGTGATAGATGATAAGGCGTGAGTCTCCGAGATCTCCGTTGAGTACGGCGGTTTTTATTTCCTGCAGGTCTCTGCTGGCGTTTGATGACAGGTTGTTCTGGGCCACCATATACAGAAGTACCGTGCGGGGGGTATGTTTAACTGCTGGGATAGGGTCGTCGCTGTCGCATGCCGTAATTGCGATGGTCGGGAACAATAGCAACAAGGCTGATCTGAATATGTTTTTCATTGCAGTAGGTTAATGGATCTGAAATGGAGCAAGTTGGGGAATGTACAAAATGTGACGACTGTTTTGTCGTCACATTTTGTCATGCGATTTATATGATAAGAAATAAAGAAGTCATTGTTTTACTTCATAGGCTGGAATATCGACGAGTTTGATGTCAAACTGCAAGGCGCTGTAAGGAGGAATAGAACCTTGAGCATTGGCACCATATCCCTGCTGGTAAGGAATTACCACGCGGGCGCTGTCTCCTACACGCATTTCCTGTAGAGCTATGGTCCAGCCGGATACGACACTGCTCAGTTTGGTTGTGAAGAGGCTGTCTACGGCTGTGAATGATGAGTCGAAGGGTACATCATTATATAATTTGCCTATGTACTTGACACTCACTGTGCTGGTGTATAATGGAGAAAGATTGCCGATAGTCTTGGTACGGTCGTTGAAGAAATGCATGTATACGTATGCGCTCTTGTTCCATTCGGGTATTACGCGGTTATAGAAAGCCTGGCCGTCCTCCCCTACGAGCGCACCCTGCTGTAACAGCCAGTCATTATTGGCGTCACGCCATTCGCTGTAATCGTTCCAGGTATTGTCGTCATCGCATGACGTGGTGATCAAGGCCGCACCGGCCATTAATATCGGTATTATTAGAAATATACGTTTCATAATGAATGGTTAAAACTCTTAAAACTCCACCTTGGGTGCGTGTTGCGCGCCTTCTTCGGCGGCAAACATCTGGCGGGTTGAGAATCCGAACATACCTGCGAAAATGTTGTTTGGAAAGCGGCGTACGCTGACGTTATAACTTTTGACAGCGTCGTTATATCTGGTGCGTTCGGTTGCTATGCGGTTCTCGGTGCCGGCAAGTTCGTCCTGCAACGACATGAAGTTCTCGTTGGCCTTGAGATCCGGATATGCTTCATGTACAGCGTTAACATAAAGGCCGAGTGCGCTTTGAAGGCGTTGCTGGGCCTGTGTGTATGCATTCATGGCTTCAGGGTTATAGGAGGCACTGTCAGCATTGACGGCTTTTACGGCCTGAAGAGCTGATCCAAGTCCGGCACGGGCGTCGGTTACTGCTTCGAATGTTGTGGCTTCATGCCCGGCATATCCTTTTACGCTTGCTACAAGGTTAGGAATGAGGTCGGCACGGCGTTGGTACTGGTTTTCTACGTTGCCCCAGGTGTTGTCTACATTTTCCTGCTGTCCTACAAGAGAATTGTAGGTGGAACAGGCGGTACATCCGCCACCTAAGAGGATGATTGCCAACAGTGTGCCTACGACAGCCCATGTTATGGTTTTGGTTATTTTAGAACTCATTGCGGGTAATAGTTTGATTAATTTCATTCAAATAACGTTCAAAGATAGCCTAAAATAAATTAATAGGCTATCTTTTAAACATTATTAAGATATTCAGGTTTACGTGGCAAACCCTGTTCTGGAATTGACGCTTTTACTGAGTTTATACTTAAGTAATGATACGCGTCAATGCTGTTGAATGTCGTTTTTTGATTTATCCCAGACGGCGTAGCAACGAGTTGATGCTCACTTTGTCGTGTATGAGCCTGTGCAGATCGGAAATGTTCACGCGTTCCTGTTCCATCGAGTCACGGTGACGCAGTGTTACTGTATTATCCTCGAGCGTCTGGTGGTCGACTGTGATGCAGAACGGAGTACCGATGGCATCCTGTCGACGGTAACGCTTGCCTATGGAGTCTTTCTCGTCATAGTGGGTGGCGAAGTCAAACTTAAGGTCGCTGACAATCTCGCGAGCCTTGTCTGGAAGCCCGTCTTTACGTACGAGGGGCATTACAGCGCACTTTACAGGAGCGAGCGGGGCTGGAAGATGCAGCACTACACGTGTTTCTCCGTTGGGCAGGGCCTGTTCCTCATAGCTCGAACACAATACAGACAGGAACATGCGGTCGACGCCGATTGAGGTCTCGATGACGTATGGTGTATAGCTTTCATTGAGTTCCGGATCGAAATACTTGATATTTTTACCCGAAAATTTCTCGTGTTGAGACAGATCGAAGTTGGTGCGGGAGTGGATCCCTTCTACCTCTTTGAAGCCAAAGGGCATCCTGAACTCGATGTCTGTGGCGGCATTGGCATAGTGAGCAAGTTTCTCGTGATCGTGATAGCGGTATTTCTCATCGCCAAGACCAAGAGCCTTGTGCCACTTGAGGCGGGTCTCTTTCCACTGCTGGAACCACTTGAGCTCCTCGCCCGGGCGCACAAAGAACTGCATTTCCATCTGCTCGAACTCACGCATGCGGAAAATGAACTGTCGGGCTACGATCTCGTTACGGAAGGCTTTGCCGATCTGGGCTATGCCGAAGGGTATGCGCATGCGTCCGGTTTTCTGGACGTTGAGATAGTTGACGAATATGCCCTGTGCGGTTTCAGGCCGCAGGTATACGGTCATGGAGCCGTCGGCTGTCGAACCCATCTCTGTTTTGAACATGAGATTGAACTGGCGTACGTCAGTCCAGTTTTTTGTGCCGCTGATAGGGTCGACGATCTCACAGTCGATGATAATCTGGCGCAGCTCCTCGAGATTGTTTTCGTTCATGGCCTTGGAGAAACGTTCGTGAAGAACGTCACGTTTGGCTTTGTGTTCCAATACTCGGGGATTGGTATTGCGGAATAGATCTGCGTCAAAAGATTCGCCGAAGCGTTTGGCGGCTTTGGCTACCTCTTTCTCGATCTTGTCGTCGATCCGGGCTATCTCTTCTTCTATGAGCACGTCTGCGCGATAGCGTTTCTTTGAGTCGCGGTTGTCGATGAGCGGGTCATTGAAGGCGTCGACGTGGCCCGATGCTTTCCAGATGGTAGGGTGCATGAAGATGGCCGAGTCAATACCCACGATGTTCTCGTGGAGCAGTGTCATTGCATTCCACCAGTAACGTTTTATGTTATTCTTTAGTTCTACGCCGTTCTGGCCGTAGTCGTAGACGGCCGACAGACCGTCGTATATTTCACTTGATTGAAAGACGAAACCGTATTCCTTGGCGTGTGAAACGATTTTTTTGAATACATCTTCTTGTTGTGCCATTGCAATTTTAAAGTATGTGTTAGAAACAATATTGAGCCGCAAAGATACTCCTTTTACGTCAAATGTGCAACCATGTCGCTTATTTCATTTTCAGCGATATTTCATTCATCTGTTACGGATTGGTCGCAATGGCTGTGAAATTTGATATGGTTCAATTTCTATCGACTTATTCCTTTCTTTGACTGCGTCCAAGGCACTTACGCCTGGCAAAATCAAAATAAATTTTGATTTGCTCTCGATTTTTCCGTATCTTTGACTCCGTCTTAGATACTTTCGCTCGGCAAAGTCAAAATAAATTTTGATTTGCTCTCGACTTATCCGTATCTTTGTGG
>CAJUBL010000087.1 GCA_910584665.1 uncultured Muribaculaceae bacterium
CGAAAACCGTTGTACCCTTACGGGTACCCAGGGTTCGAATCCCTGTCTTTCCGCAGACAATCAAGATAAATCCGCTGTAAGTCAATAATTTACAGCGGATTTATTTTTGCGTACATACAAAAATACAGGGTCAGCAGCAAAACCCGGTTGAAATGTTAAAAAACTATCCGAGTGAAAAAAGATTTTTAGGCGCATAGTTTTGAGAGTCTGAACAGGAAGAAGGGGATGTCGGTAACGCCACGGAACTGACTCCGGAAAGCCTTGACTTTGGCATTGAAAGACTCGGCTCCGGCATTTGTGGAACGGTTGATGAAGTAGTTTAGGATAGTATCGTAGTGGTTGCGGAACGTTTCGGTGACTGTGCGGAACTGGCCACCGTCCATCCTGTCGACTTAGTCATACCACCTGGCGAGATTCAGCCGGGCTACATTCTTTTCCACCTTTTGATTGAAGATGTCGGTCAGGTCCATGGCCAGATCGTATGCTTTCTTGAGTTCGGGATAGAATTCGAAAATTATATCGGCTCTCCATTGCTGGGATTCAGTCCATTTCGAGGCGTGTTTTGTCAGTATGTATTTGGCTCGGGCAAGCAACTGTTTACGGGTGTCGCCGTTGGCATAGCGGAATGGCACATAGGGTATGCCCTCCTTACGGCATCGGGCCATCTGTTCGTTTTCAACATCGCGCGCCATCCACCGCATTATAATGTTATGCTCATCCAGACTTTATAATGTTCAGACTAAACCGAACTCAAAGTATTCCTATTGTCTTTGCTGTTTTACATGCTTCCATAGAGTTCTTTACCTGTAGTTTTGCCAAAATATCCTGACGATGACGGCTTACGGTATTCTTGCTTATTGATAATTTTTCTGCTATCTCCGCGCTTGTCCTGCCGGAATCAATATGTTGCAAAACCTGTCGCTCTCTTTTGCTGAGAATTGACGTGTCCTTTTCAGATGTAAGCTGCTCGGTCGTTCCTGTAATTGAATTTATGACAATACTCTTTCCTGCAAAATCAAACGCCAGGCTTCCATATAGGCACAGAGCGTAGCAGACGGTGCGCGAATCGTCTGAATATATATAATACATCCGGTGAAGAATGTCGATAGATTCTTTCCGGACCGTCCTGACACGCAGTTTTGATGCCAGATAATAATAAGGCCTTATATTCCGGGGTGTATGCCGCAAAAAATTAAAGAATCTCAATTCCGCAAGGTATTTTTCCTCCTGCTCCGGTTCTGTCATCAAGTCAAGAATCGTATTCTCCCAGATTGAATTTTCATTCCGGTATCCTTCGATGCCTAAAACAGCACCGAACCTGCCGGAGTAGATTTTACTTGTATTGTTCTTTATATCGCTGACAACGGCCACGACATTCTCAATCTCCGCCACACTTTCCGCATAACAATGCAATTTTTGTAAATTAATGTCTCCTGTCGTCAATGATTGATTTTTAAGGAGTCTGTCAATCTTTGTCCTGTTGTTCATGCATATAAAAATTGGTTATTTATAGCCATTGTACATTGTACAGCAAATATATAACTTTGCAAAGTTAATAATTCTATATGGTTATATCCTCATGACAGAAAAAGAAAAAATGCTCTCAGGTATAATTTACGATGCGAACAATGACCCGGCGCTGATTGCCGAGAGGCTTCGCTGCAAACAGTTATGTTACCTATACAACCATTTGGAACCTGCTGATCTTGACAAGCGTAATGAGCTGATAAGGGACATTATAGGGACCGTTGAGAGTGATTTCCAGATTGAGCAGCCATTTCTATGCGATTACGGATACAACATACATATAGGCAGAAATTTCTACTCGAATCACAATCTTGTGATTCTTGATGAGGCTTCGGTCACTTTCGGCGACAATGTGTTCATCGCACCCAATTGCGGTTTTTACACGGCGGGGCATCCGCTGGAAGCATCCGAGAGAAACAAAGGGTTGGAATACGCGCGTCCCATAACAGTGGGCGACAACGTGTGGATAGGGGCGAATGTATGCGTCGTTCCGGGAGTTAGAATCGGCGGCAACTGCGTAATCGGGGCAGGAAGCGTTGTGGTAAAGGATATACCTCCATACTCAGTCGCTGTCGGCAATCCTTGTAAGGTGATAAAAACATTAAAGCAATCTTGATATGAAAAGAAAATTATTCTTAATTGTCTGCTCACTTTTTTTAGGTCTGCCGGTCTATGCCCAGACACTTGAAAAGATGAACTGGTTCAACGAACCGGGAAAATGGAATATAGACGGCAATCGGCTGTCGATGAACGTCACTCCGAAAAGTGATTATTGGCGTATTTCCCATTACGGATTTACCGTTGATGACGCGCCTTTCTATTATGCCGAATACGGTGGAGAGTTTGAGGCTAAGGTTAAAGTGACAGGCGATTACAAAGCTCGTTTTGATCAGGCCGGAATGATGATACGCTCAGACCACAAAAACTATATCAAGGCTGGTATCGAATACGTAGATGGCAAATACAACCTGAGTGTAGTGGTAACACATCATACATCAGATTGGAGCGTAATCGTATTGGACAGACCTGTTGAATCGGTATGGATTAAAGCTGTGCGCCGTATGGATGCAGTTGAGATTTTCTACTCGTTTGATGACAAAGAATATATTCTCATGCGCAACGCATGGATGGAGGCAAACTGTCCCGTCAAGGTGGGCATGATGGGGGCATGTCCTGACGGTGATGGTTTCAAGGCTATATTCACGGATTTCTCTGTCCGGCATTTGCCGGATTCTGTAAGGACAAAATGGCTCGACGTCAACGAATAATATATAATAGCAAGATGATACAGTTAGACCACTGCGCTTTATATGTGCAGGATTTAGAAGCGGTAAAAGACTTTTTTGTAAGGTTTTTCAAAGCTGTTCCGTCATTTCTTTACCACAATCGCAAGACAAATTTCAAGTCATATTTTCTAAGATTTGACGGAGATGCAAGTCTTGAAATCATGACGCGCCCTGAACTGTCAGACCAGACTGACAATCAGATGCGTACGGGGTATATACATTTGGCTTTCAGCGTGGGAAACCGCAATGAGGTGGACAGGATCACTCATTTGCTGGAAGAGAACGGTTATGACATCGTAAGCGGGCCGAGAACCACTGGCGACGGTTACTATGAAAGCTGTATAGCCGGACCGGAAGGCAATCTCATCGAAATAACTGTTTAAATTTTTTAGAAAATATTTGTTAAGGTATTGCTACCGATAATATTTTGTTTTATATTTGCGATGGCTAATCTTGCCGCTGACTCCACGCTTGGGGACGATGCGGGTGGGAATGGCTGACATTATAGGAATGTATAGACATGATTCCTGACGCCCGATGGGTACCATCAAAAATAGTCATAAAGAAACAAGGCGATAATATTGTATTCGACTTGAATGGGATGACAAAGAGAAAGTATTGTTTTCGACCGACATATTGCCATCGTCACCATCAATGATATCCCGGATAAACCAAAGTGGTACCGGCACAATGTTTGAGCGTAAATTATCAGCTGATGGCAACGAAATGATCGTGACAGTCAGAGAGTTCAACGTTA
Organism: uncultured Muribaculaceae bacterium; assembly: GCA_910584665.1. GTDB lineage: Bacteria > Bacteroidota > Bacteroidia > Bacteroidales > Muribaculaceae > JAAVFS01. The sequence goes on from CAJUBL010000087.1 coordinate 3,571, forward strand.
AAAACGGTCATTGTGAAAGAGATCCCTCGCGTGTATACGAGCTCAGATACCGGAAAGCCGGTTAAATCAATAAAAACATATTACGGCTGAGTAATTGAAATGGCGGGGCGGACAATCCGGTGATCTGATATGAAAGAAAACCGAAAATAAACTCCGCTATTGAATTTTTTACAGATTTTGAGTACTTTTGTGGCTCAAAACTCTACATATATGCTTAACAAGATAAAATCTCTGCGCGAAGAAGTCGCATCTCTCCAGGCCGCCAATGCCGAGGAGGTCGAGCAGCTGCGCATAAAATACCTGAGTAAAAAGGGTGCAGTGTCTCTTCTGATGAATGATTTCCGTAATGTTCCGGCCGAGGATAAACGTGCCGTCGGACAGGCTATCAATGAACTGAAGGACTTCGCGACAGAGCGTATAAATGCTCTGCGGGAAATGCTGGAGAACGTAGATGCCGATTCTGATGGGCTGGACCTGTCGCGTACGGCTTCAGATATGCGTCTCGGTACCCGGCATCCTTTGTCGCTCGTCCGCGAAGAGATTATATCTATATTCAGCCGTCTGGGATTCACTGTCGCCGAGGGCCCGGAGATTGAGGATGACTGGCATGTGTTCTCGTCGCTCAACTTCGCCGAGGATCACCCTGCACGTGACATGCAGGATACATTCTTCATACAGCGTAGTCCTGATGTGCTCCTGCGCACTCACACCTCTTCGGTACAGTCCCGTGTGATGGAACGTACGCAGCCTCCGATCCGCATAGTATGTCCTGGGCGTGTATACCGCAATGAGGCTATATCTGCCCGTGCCCATTGCTTCTTTCATCAGGTCGAGGCTCTGTATGTCGACAGAAATGTTTCGTTCGCCGATCTTAAACAGACATTGCTGTATTTCGCCCGGGAGATGTTTGATTCCGATACGAAGATACGTCTGCGTCCCAGTTACTTCCCGTTCACCGAGCCTTCGGCCGAGATGGATATTTCCTGCAACATCTGTGGCGGCAAAGGCTGCTCCTTCTGCAAGCATACCGGCTGGGTAGAGATTCTGGGCTGTGGTATGGTAGATCCTAACGTGCTCGATGCCTGCGGTATAGACTCGAAGGTTTACAGCGGTTTCGCGTTGGGAATGGGTGTCGAGCGTATCACTAACCTGAAGTATCAGGTAAAGGATCTGCGCATGTTCTCTGAGAATGATGTCCGGTTCCTTGACGAGTTCACGTCGGCACACTGATGTGATGGCTTGACAATCAGGATGTTCTAACTGTTAAGACATGACTTCATACCTGTGTGTCGCTCTTGGCGGAGCTTTCGGAGCTGTAGCCCGGTATGCTGCCGGCAACATCCCTGTGCTCACAGCGGCACCACACTTCAAGACAATGTTTATCAATATCACGGGTTGCCTCGTGATAGGTATATTGTGGGCCGCGATAGAGCAGTGGCAGGTTTCGAGATTATGGTATAACATACTGGTTGCCGGTTTTCTGGGTGGTTTTACCACCTATTCATCATTCTCACTCGAGACCATCAGGCTGTTGGATGAAGGGCGTCTGCCGGAGTCTCTGGGGTATGTGCTCATCACTGTGGCCGGATGTCTTGCCGGATGTGCGACAGGTTTTTATGTGACAAAACAGATATTAAGATTCATATGACTGCAGCACAACGTTATAAGGCTGTTCTGGATTGGTTCGAGCAGACGATGCCCTCGCCGCAGACAGAGCTTCACTACAACAATACATTCGAGCTGCTTGTGGCAGTGATACTTTCGGCCCAGTGTACCGATAAGCGTGTGAACCAGATCACGCCGTCTCTCTTTAAGGCCTATCCTACAGCAGAGGATATGTCAAAGGCTACGGTCGAGGAGATCTACGAGTACATCAGGAGTGTGTCTTATCCAAACAACAAGGCCCGGAATCTGTCGGGTGCGGCACAGATGATTACGCATGAACTTGGAGGTGTGATCCCCTGTGATATGGATAAGTTGCTTGCAATCCCCGGTGTAGGCCGTAAGACTGCCAATGTGATGCTTGCAGTGGCATTTGACCGTCAGGCAATGCCGGTTGACACTCATGTGTTCAGGGTCAGTGAGCGTATAGGTCTGACAACCGACAGCAAGACACCTCTTGAGACCGAAAGAACGCTGTGCCGTCACATTCCTGCCGAGAAACTGAGCCGCGCACACCACTGGCTTATATTACACGGCCGATACACATGCAAGGCTCGCAGACCGGAATGCCTAAGCTGCGGATTGACAGATGTCTGCCGCTATTATTCTCAAAATAACAGATGATTTACTCCTGAAATAGTTGTGAATGAATCAATAGGTTGACAATCAGGATATTATATTAGCTATCAAAACTCTGTCTGAAATGGAAGATATGTTCCTGTTCATAATTGAGGTTATCGGTACTGTGGCATTTGCTATCAGCGGTATACGTCTTGCCGCATACAAGAATTTCGACCTGTTCGGAGCCTATACCGTGGGACTTGTGACAGCCATCGGTGGAGGAACACTGCGGGATCTGTTGCTTGACATACCTGTATTCTGGATGCAGACATGGTGGTATCTTGCTGTCACAGGGCTGTCTCTGATGGTGGTGATAGTGTTCCGGCGCGTGCTTGTGAGCCATGACAGAATGCTTTTTATCTTCGATACCATCGGTCTGGCATTGTTTGTGGTGATCGGAATCCAGAAGACGCTTGCGGTCGGTTATCCGATGTGGGTTGCTATTGTGATGGGTATGCTGACGGGTTCGTTCGGAGGTGTGCTCCGCGATATCCTTATCAATGAGGAGCCTCTGTTTTTCCGTAAGGATATATATGCGACAGCCTGTATTGCAGGCGGTATCGCTTACTGGCTCATAGGGTTTGTAAGCCATGATCCTATAATCGAGCAGACTGCATGTGCAGTTACTGTTATTGTGCTGCGCCTGCTCGCGTTAAGATATAACTGGTCTCTCCCGGTCCTTGAGATAAGGAAGGAGGATTAGTCCTGTTCCGATTATCTTGCCGCCTTGCGATAAAGCACTATGGCGATTATCGAATAGACGATATTGGGTATCCACATCGCTACGAAGGGAGACGCCAGCCCCGACACGGCAAATGTTGATGTCACGGTGGTAAAAAGAATATAGCTGAAACTCAGCACAAGACCTATACCGATATTGATACCCATTCCGCCTTTTACCTTTCGGGATGACAGCGACATACCTATGATCGTCAGTATATAGGCTGCGGCGCACATGGCATAACGTCGCTCGTTCTCGATCTCGAACGATTTGATATTGGCCACTCCGCGTTCTTTCTGTCGGTTGATATACTCTCTGAGCTGTGGCGAGGTGAGGGTCTCGTGGTCATTTTTTGAAATAAGAAAATCGCGGGGTTCAAAAGGTATTATAGTATCAAGTGAATATCCGCTGGTTATATACTCCCGGTTGTCTCTGAAGTCACGTATCATATAATTCTGTACCCTCCACTGGTACAGTGTGTCCCATTTGATGGTCTGGGCGGTGAGCCGTGAGACCAGTTGCTTGTCTTTGAATTTCTCAAGCGAGAATTTGATTCCTGTCTTTGTGGTGTTGTCATATCGGCTCATATAGGCTATCTCGCCTTTGTCGACCTGCAGCATGATGTTGCTTCCATAGTCCACGCGCTTGTTTTTCACATAAGTGTTTGTGTAGTTGATACGTTCGATATTGGCCGGAGGAATGATATAGGCCGACAGTACGTATGTTGCGATCGCGATGACGGTGGCCGATATCATATATGGACGCAACAGGCGGTGATAGCTTACCCCCGATGACAGGATGGCGATTATCTCGCTGTTATCGGCCATCTTGGAGGTAAAGAATATCACGGCTATGAACGTGAACAGGGGACTGAACTGGTTGGCGAAGTATGGCAGAAAGTTAAGGAAATAGTCAAATATCGTGGCTCTGAGCGGAGCTTTCATGAAGGCGTCAAGTTTCTCGTTTATATCAAACATGATTGTTATTGCCAGAATAAGCATTATGGCAAATATATATGTGCCGAGAAACTTGCGTATGATGTACCAGTCGAGTATCTTTATCGGTCGGGTGAATTTCATGAGTGTCAACGTATTGGAGAGATGAACTATAGACGGCGCGTGACTTGTTCGAGTATCATGGGTTTCCATGTATGGAAATCGCCGGCGATGATATGCCGGCGTGCCTCTCCCACGAGCCACAGATAGAAAGCGAGGTTGTGGATCGAGGCGATCTCAAGCGCCAGAAGCTCCTGGGCGATAAAAAGATGGCGCAGATAAGCTTTGCTGTAGGCCCGGTCAACATAGCTGGGGCCGTCCTCCTGCAGTGGAGAGAAGTCGTCGGCCCATTTCTTGTTGCGCATGTTCATGATGCCGTGTGCGGTGAACAGCATTCCGTTACGGCCATTGCGTGTGGGCATCACACAGTCCATCATATCGACGCCTCGCTCTATGGCTTCGAGTATGTTGGCCGGCGTGCCTACTCCCATGAGATAACGTGGCTTGTCGGCCGGAAGTATCTCATTGACAACATCGATCATGTCATACATGACCTCGGCGGGTTCACCCACGGCAAGTCCGCCGATTGCATTGCCGTCGGCACCGAGACCTGCAACGCGTTCGGCGGCTTCGCGTCGCAAGTCGGGATATGTACATCCCTGAACGATGGGGAAATAAGCCTGACTGTATCCGTAACGTCCCTCGGTTTCGCAATAATGTTTCCAGCCTCGGTCCAGCCATCTCATTGTCAGGTCGAGCGACTTGCGGGCATAGCTCTTGTCGGCGGTGCCCGGTGTACATTCGTCAAGAGCCATCATGATGTCGGCTCCTATGGAGTGCTGAATGTCAACTACATTCTCGGGAGTGAACAGGTGTCTGGATCCGTCAATATGAGATCGGAACCATACGCCTTCCTCGGTGAGTTTGCGTATGGAAGAGAGAGAAAAAACCTGAAAACCACCGCTGTCTGTGAGAATCGGACGGTCCCAGCCGTTGAAACGGTGCAGGCCTCCGGCGCGCTCCAGCGTGTCGATGCCGGGACGGAGGTACAGGTGGTATGTGTTGCCTAAGATGATCTGGGCCCTGATATCGTCACGTAATTCGTGGAAGTGTACTCCTTTGACTGAGCCTACGGTTCCCACCGGCATGAAAATCGGGGTTTCGACAGTACCATGGTCGGTGGTGATCAGTCCGGCGCGTGCACGACTGCCTTTATCGGTAGCTTGTAATTGG
>CAJUBL010000088.1 GCA_910584665.1 uncultured Muribaculaceae bacterium
ATACCGCCGACGGCCCGTCGGTCAACCCGGTGTTCTGGAGTGATAATTTCGTGACACTGCTGCCAGGCGAGCGCCGTACGGTCACAGCCCGTGTGGCGGCCGATCTTCTTGACGGAGAGCCTGTGGTAAGGATTGATTACTGATAGTATAAACTGATTATTGAAGCATTGTATATGAAGAGACTGATAACAGCACTGGTTGCCATAGCGGCAGTAGTCGGCGCGTATGCCGCCGGACCTCTGCCGGTGATCCCTTATCCGCAGAACGTGGAGACTGGAAAGGGTTATTATGACGTGAAGAAAGGATTTAATATATGTGTGGATGACGCCCGTTTCAATGGCGAGGCCGAATTCCTGTGTGAGAAACTCATTGCCGCCGGGAAGAAATCTGATGTCGTGTCTGGCGGCAGTGGTGGCATAACTATAGGTAATGATCCGTCGGTCAAGGCTCCTGAGGGGTATCGCCTTGAGATCGGCCGGGACCGGATACGGATCGGAGCGTGTGACCCGGCAGGAGCGTTCTATGGAGTACAGACACTTTTACAGCTTGTGGACAATTGCCGTAAACTGCCGTGTGTCACCATTGCCGATGCTCCGCGTTATGGCTGGCGCGGTTTCATGCGTGACGATGCGCGTCATTTCACCGGTGTGGAGAGCGTAAAACAGTTTATCGACCTCATGGCCTACTACAAACTTAACCGTTTTCACTGGCATCTGACCGATGGACAGGGCTGGCGTATAGAGATAAAGAAATATCCAAGGCTTGCCACCGTGGGCGGGGTAGGGTCACACAGCGATCCCGACTCCCCATGTGCATACTATACACAGGATGATATACGTGATATCGTGGATTATGCATCGCGGCGCCATGTGATGATAATACCTGAGATCGACATGCCTGGACATGCTACGGCCGCCAACCGGGCCTATCCCGAGTATAACGGTGGCGGTGAGGGTATTTTCCCCGATTTCACATTCAATCCCGGCAAGGAGGAGACTTATACATATCTGAGCGACATCCTCAGTGAGGTAGCCGCCCTGTTTCCCGGACCATACATGCATATAGGCGGCGATGAGGTTGCCTATGGTATCAACGCGTGGAAGGTAGATCCATACGTGAAAGCGTTGATGGAACGCGAGGGGTTTGACAATGTCAGGCAGTGTGAGCGTTATTTCATGAACCGTATGATAGCCGAGGTGGCCCATCTTGGCAAGACTCTTATAGGCTGGGATGAGCTGCTGGATCTCAGTGTGGACAAATCGACCAATATAATGTGGTGGCGTCATGACAAGCCTCAGAATCTCGTGCGTTCGCTTCAGGCCGGTTATACCACGGTGATGTGTCCCCGCAAGCCGCTCTATTTTGACTTCGTACAGCATGACAGCCATAAGGTGGGACGTATATGGGACGGGTTCTGTCCGCTGGAGGATGTCTATGCGTTCCCCGATCCATGGTTCGAGTCGATAGGTGTCGCTCCTGAGATGCAGAAGTATATCTCGGGCATGCAGGCCAACGCCTGGAGCGAGCTGATGCATAACAGCGACCGTGTCGGTTTCATGACATGGCCAAGGCTTTGTGCGCTGGCCGAGTCGTGCTGGACAGAACATTCCAATAAGGATTTCAAGAGCTTCGGAAAGCGTCTTGAGGATGCCTATCGTCTTCTTGACAGTCTGGATATATATTATTTCGACCACCGTCGTCCGGAACGTCATCCCGAGCCTGCAGGCCCGGTGATTAAAAAGAAATCGCGTGACAGTGAAACCGATTACCGTGATTGAGATGAACTGCAGGTCTGTCATATCATCGGTATTGTCGTTTGCGACCCTTGCGGCTGTCGCCGGGGACATTGTGTTGCGGAATGACGAGCTGGCTCTGACCATAGGGGACAATGGCCAGGTGAGGAGCCTTGTATACAGACCGACGGGCGAGGAGTGTCTTCAGCCCGGTGTCGGTGCTCCGGTGTGTGTGATAACACAGTACCGTCCCTATGACAACGAGAATTTTCTGATGTTCCCGGCTAAGCCCCGCTCGTTCCATTCCAATAAGTGCTACATGTCAGGCGACACTCTTTTGGCCGAGTTTACCGATACTTATGATATTGTCAAGCTAAAGGTCGACATCACACCGTCGTATATCGCTTTTACACCTGTAGACCGCGATTACCGTATAGAGGATTATGGTGTGAAACGCAAGACTGAACTTGACGAGCTTACAATCATGCAGTTGCCGCTGAAGAAACGCGAGCGTTTCGGTGAATGGCTAAATGTCATATGGGATGATTCGGTTGCTGTGGCACTTGTCGGGACACATCCAACTACGTTCATAGACTCGAGGTTGGAGCGTGATAATACTACATTGCTGGCTCAGACTCATACCTCGGTGAGGCTTTTCGGTTCGGGGGCGGCCCTTATTGTAACACGTCCTGACAGCGTTCTTGACCGGATGGATGCCCTTGAGCGGGATTACGATATGCCGCGCGGAGTCGAGAGCCGCCGTCGTCCGGAGTATCCCATGAGCTACTATGAGTTGCGTAATGTTACTGTTGATAATATTGACCGCAATATCGAGATAGCCAGAAAGGCCGGCCTGAAGACAATGGTGGTTTATTATGTGGATTTCGCCAAGGCATGCGGCCATTATGAATGGCGTTCCGAATATCCGCGTGGAATGGCCGATCTGCAGGAGATCACCCGAAAGATAACCGAGGCCGGCATGATACCGGGCATTCATATCCATTACTCGAAAGTGGCTGTCAACGATCCGTATATAAATAACGGGATCCCTGACCGACGCGTAAATGTGGTGTCGCGGTTCAGTCTGTCTCAGCCTGTTGACGAGATTTCCCGGACACTTGTCGTCGAGGAGCGTCCCGAGGATGTGCGTATGGAGAAAGGACGCCGTCTTCTTCAGCTTGGCGACGAGCTTATAATGTTTACCGATGTGACGACGACACCTCCATATACATTCACAGGCTGTCAGCGCGGTTGTTTCAACTCCAGAGCATCAGCCCACAGATCCGGCAGCGAGGTGAGGCACCTTGATGTGGATGACTGGCCACTGTTCATACGCATAGATCAGAACAGCGGCATACAGCGTGAGATAGCCGAGCGTCTCGGAAAGATATATGCCGACTGTGGTTTCCGTTTTGTATATTTTGACGGTGCCGAGGATATCCCGATGCCATACTGGTATAATGTGTCACGTTCACAGCTGGAGGTATACAATGCCATGAAGCCGGCTCCAATGTGGGCCGAGGGGGCTCAGAAATCACACTACGGCTGGCATATACTGTCGCGTGGCAACGCTTTCGATATATTCCCTCCCGAGCGCATCCGTCAGGCTATGAAGCGTTACACCCTGAGATGTGCCGAACAGGTGGCGTGCGATTTCACATCGGTTAATTTCGGGTGGGTCAATTATCTCGCTCCGGGAGAGAAGACAATAGGCATGCAGCCTGACATGTATGATTACATATGTTCCAAGGCGCTTTCATGGGATTCGCCGATATCGCTTGTGGCAAATATGCCTGATCTTGAGAGGCATCCACGCACTGATGACAATCTGCAGTCCATCAGTATGTGGGAAACAGCCAAACTTGACAGGACTGTCGGTCCTGAACTGAAGAAGGCCATGCGAGATCCTGAAAGCGAGTGGACGATAATGCCGCGTAAAGACGGACGTGTAGAAATACAACGTGTACAACAGCTCACGCCCGACTCGATGAATATGACAGTACCCGTGCGTGCGTTCACCTATGAGATCGATGACCGCAATACCGGTATCATCTACTGGAATATAAACGGTGAGTCGACGGTAACGATACCTGGAGGCAATATTGAGATGAAGTTGTATACATTTGACGGCAGACGTCTGAGGATACATCGCGATAAAAGCGGACGGGCGGTGTTGCCGGCCGGAGAACGCCGTGTTCTCAAGGTTTCACTTCCGCACGGGGAAGCCTGCCGGCTTTTCATGGACGCAATAACAAATTAACTTACCAATATCACAATGACAGGAAAAGCTACATTGACAATAGCAATGATGACGGGACTGGTTCTCGCATCACAGGCCAGGACCACAGTCGGGCACAATGATGCCGGTGATCTGGTGCTGGCCAACGGGAATGCATCGCTTGTGTTTTCGGGCGGTAAGGATTTTCTTTTTAAGGAATTCAGTATGGCTGGGAGAAACCTGCTTCCCGCATCAGGTTCGACAGCACATCCCTGGCAGCTCACCTACCGTGGTCCCGACGGAGAGAATCCGTTGCTCATGCCGCGCTGGGGTGTTTACCGTGGTACGGAGATAACCGAGTATGAAGGCTCTCCCGCAGTGAAGGCAGTCTGGGATATGGTCCTTGAGGATACCCCCCGGTGGCCTGTGACCATGACTGTCGTACTGCCCGATGATGCCGAGATGCCGTCATTCCATATCGATGCCTCTGTTCCCGAAGGCTGGGTCATAACCGACCTTGAGTTCCCGCGTGTGACTTTCAGGCAGATCCCAGACGGCAAGGCTGTCATGCCTATAGCCTATGGCTGTGAGTACAACATGAGCCGGGAGGGACAGCTCCAGACTCGCTATCCGTCGGTGACAGGATCGATGCAGCTTATGATGATGCATGATCCGGCCGGCAGGAACGGAACAGTTTTCTTCGCACCGCGTGACAGGGATGGCGGCAATAAGGTCATGCGCATGAAGATGGAGGGTGACAATGTCACATTCCTTCAGGAGGTGGTGTCCAATTATGACTGGAGTGACGGCGGCCGGTTCACATTGCCGTATGGCATTGAAATGGGCTTTAATCCCGATACGTGGCAGGCAACGGCTCTGAAATGGTATCGTCCGTGGGCTCTGGATACAAAATGGGCCCGTGATAATGTGCGTGACCGCAAGATCGCTCCATGGATAGAGAATGCCGACATGTGGCTGCGTCCCGGCGATGCCGATGAGGCTACGATGGAAGCATTGCGTAAGGCATTGAAATATTATGGCAAGGGGGTAGGTCTTCACTGGTACTACTGGCATAATTATCCGTTTGACACCCATTACCCCGAATATTTTCCCGCCAAGCCGGGATTTAAGGATATGGTAGCCGAAACCCGGTCGCTCGGTGCGTTCGTCACGCCATACATTAACGGCCGCCTGTGGGATCCGGCAACTCCGAGTTACAAGGCTGAGAATGCTAAGGAAGCTTCCTGCCGTAAGGCCGACGGCACTCTTTATACCGAGGTCTACAGTTCAAAAGTTCTCAATACGGTAACCTGTCCGGCAAGTGAATTGTGGCAGAAGAAACTGCACTATCTCAACCGGTATATCCTTGACAGTCTCGGTACCGACGGTGTATATATGGACCAGATAGGCTGTGCACCGGCCGAGCCATGTTATGCCGACAATCACGGTCATGGAAAGGGTGGCGGCTCGTGGTGGCCCGATGCATACCGTCATGTCCTTACCGACATGCGGCAGTCGTTCTATACAGCCGACCAGGCCATGAGTACCGAGGAAAATGCCGAGCCGTATATTGACAAGTTTGATATGATGCTGATTGTCAACTCGCCCCATGCAGGCTATATGCGTATGGTACCGCTGTTCCCGCTCATATATAGTGACCGTTGCGTTTACAGCGGATTCACATACATACCGTGGAAGATCAATGACGGGTCTCTGCGGTACATGACGATGAAATCCCTGCTGTGGGGCTCGCAGCTCGGCTGGGTCGAACCTAAGCTTCTGATGAATGACGCCAACCGGAACGAAGCTCTGATGCTGAAGAATCTGGCGGAATTCCGTAAGAAGAACCATGATATATTCTTCGGCGGGCGTTTTATAAATGAATTCATTCCTGAAGGTGACAATGAGATTTTCAATGTACCCAATTATCAGCCGGTACATGTGGTGTCGGGTGCATTGTGGTCCGATATCAAAGGAAAAAACTATTATATTCTTGTCAATATGAGTGACCGAGACCGCATGGTCACCATACCCGGGGCCGGCGGCAAGGCTGTCAGGGTAAAGGCTTTCAATGCTGTCAGAGTAGCAAAACATTAACCTTAAAATAAATAAACATGAACAAATTGATTATTACATTAGCAGCAGGTTTCTCTTTTTTGCTGACCGGTTGTGACGATGACGGACCTAACATCAGCCAGATGCAGCCGCCGACAAATATTTCGGTCGAGCGTCTGTCGGTCAATGAGGTGGAATTGAAGTGGCAGGATAATGCAACGGCCGAGACCGGCTATGCTGTGGTTGTACGCCGTGCCGATGAGCCTTCAAATACAGCCCGGCAGATTGCGACAGTTGAGGCCAATGTCACCTCCTATGTCATGAAGGATGTGCTTGAAGAAGGATATAAATACTATCTCGGAGTCAAGGCTTTCAATAACAGCGAGTCGAGCCGTGTGATATCGGTTCTCTATGATATGGAGGATTACAGCCTTATTCCAAAGGCAACGTTTGTTGCTCTTAACTCGGGTAAGAACTGCATATGGAGTACGTATAAACTTGCAAACACTGATAGATACACCGGTGTATCATGGGGATTGTGCTGGAGCGCCGATCATGTGCCTACTGTTGATGACGCCTGTATGTCCGGCCCTGAAGCCGGAAACGGTGAAAGCGTATTCCAGGTGATTCCCAACACGATGCTGGATTACGGAACCGAGTACAATGTGCGTGCCTATATCAGGACGAGCAAGGGTGTCTACTACAGCGAGGCAAAGACGGCAAAGATGACCGAGGAGTATCCCGCCATCACCCTCGATTGGACAAAATGCGAGACTACGGATATACCTTCTGAAATCGAGGTATATAAGACAGAGTCTAAGCTTAACGGACGTCCGTTCAACGCATGGTATGCTATCGCTGACGTCAGGAACGGGAATGTAGAGTTCCGTACAAATGTTCCGTCGGGCGCTCAGACTATTGATGCTCAGTCGGCTTCGTTCAACGGTGACTGCTATGTGCTGGTCAACGGCGGTTACTTCTATGACGGTCGGAATACGGGACTTGCTGTTATCAATGGCAAGGAGAATGGTTCGATCAACGCTGTGCGTGGTTCACTGCTTACCGCAAGCCCGGAGTATAGTGTTATGTATAATGTGACCCGCGGAATATTCGGCGTCGATAACGGTGATGTTCCCTCAGTATATTGGGCCGGTACCGACGAAAGTAAAAAGAACCGGTATTACACCACACCGATACCGTCGGTAGTAGGTGAGGGCAAGTATGGTGTTGTCAACGAGAAATTCCCGGTTGCCTCCGCATCGTGGACTCCAAAATTCGCGCTCAGTGCCGGACCGTTGCTTCTTATTGATGGAACGATTCCGTTTGATTTCACAATGACTGAAAACGGAGAGGGGTATTATCTGACCAATTATGAAGTTATAGCTTATGATATCTTCGGCAAGACTGTCAAACCGGACCGCACGGCTGCAGGTTATACGGCAGACGGTAAGGTCATATTGTTCATATGTGACGGGCGTATTGCTAAATCTGACGGCGCGACATTGCTCGAACTTGCCCAGATCATGAAAGGTCTCGGTTGTGTAGGTGCTGTCAACTTTGACGGCGGCGGTTCGACGGGTATGATGGTAGGGTCAGATCACGTCAATGACATTACACCCAATAATCGTCCTGTAGTCTCTACAATGGGATTCTTTAAGAAATAATTATACTGAACATAATCGTTGCAGGACGACATATATTTGCAAATATATGTCGTCCTGTCCTCACAGATATAATTTATGAAATACTGTTCATTGTTTTTGGTGTCAGCCATATTTGCTCTGACTATGTGTGGCTGTGGAGATTCTGACCCTGAACCTGTCATACCCACCCCTCCGCCCGGTGGGGATGAAACTCCCGATAATATATATGAATGGGAATCATCTCGAACCAGATTGCCCGATTATTCAGATATGGTCCTGTTCTATGGCGGCGGACGCCAGCGGTATATTGAAAACTGGGATAAAGACCGTTTGGAATCATATGTTACTTACACGGATGAAAACGGTAATGAGACATGGTTCTTCGACGCGTTCCTTTTTCTTGAGTTTGCCGATTATGGAGACGGTTCGGCAATGGTTACATATGCTACGGGATACAAAGATCCTGCAGGAACTGTACTTGGTTCGGCAACCAAGTATGACTGGGAAAGGCTTATCAACTATTATTTCCTGCGGGGGCACAATCTTTATGCGCTTGATGCCACAGTCGGAGATGCCTGCCGACGTATCGGTCAGCCCGGTTATAAACGCCGTGTCGTGATAACCGTTCCGGAGCCGATAGTCCATCAGGACTGGTCAAATTCAGGTTCACCGACTGCCTACTGGGGACGTGTTGATGGAGAACAG
>CAJUBL010000089.1 GCA_910584665.1 uncultured Muribaculaceae bacterium
ATTGGTTTAACCATGTGAGGCACGTCGGGATGACGCGCCTCACATGGCTTTTTATAATCATTTACGGAGGTGGACTCCGGGGGCGGGGGACTTAGTTGTTTTTATGGGCCAGATCTCCAGATAGGGTCCCATTACGAACTGTCGCTGGCGCATGCGGGGGTGGGGAAGGGTGAGGCGCGGTGTGTCCATGGTCACTCCGCTGTATACTATTATGTCGATGTCGATCGGACGGTCACGGTAGCTGCCGTCTGGATTACGGTGCGGGTCTGGTGAGATAGTGCGTTCGATTTTCTGCAGCACTTCAAGTAACTGCAATGGAGTGAGTTCAGTGTCAAGGTTAAGCCCGACGTTTATGAAGCGGTTGTCGGAGTCAAATCCCCACGGTTCGCTTTCTACCGGTTCACTGACGGCGTTTACCTTCCCGGCCATTGACGCGATAAGGGCGACTGCCCGGCTTATGTAACCGAGGCGGTCGCCCTTATTGGATCCTATGTTGAGGTGTGCGAGCGGCATCAGAGAGTACGGTTGACCGATACCTCCTCGAAGCCCTCGATGATGTCACCTACCTTGATGTCGTTGTAGCCCGATATGCTTAGACCGCAGTCATAGCCTGTAAGAACCTCTTTGGCATCATCCTTGAAGCGTTTGAGCGAACCGAGGTCGCCGGTATAGCGTACGATGCCTTCGCGTATGAGGCGCACCTTGCATCCGCGTCTGATCTTGCCGTCACGCACGATTGCTCCGGCTATGGTGCCCACCTTCGATATGTGGTAGGTCTCGAGAACCTCGGCCGAGCCTATGATCTCTTCCTTGATCTCAGGCGCGAGCATGCCGGCCATAGCGTCCTTGACCTCCTCGATGGCCTGGTAGATGACCGAGTAGAGACGTATTTCCACCCCGTCGCGCTCGGCGGCACGGCGGGCGGCCACCGACGGGCGTACCTGGAAGCCTATGATGATGGCGTCTGAGGCGGCGGCGAGCACTACGTCGCTCTCCGATATCTCGCCCACAGCCTTGTGGAGCACGTTGACCTGTATCTCCTCGGTCGACAGCTTGATGAGCGAGTCGCTCAGCGCCTCGATCGATCCGTCCACGTCGCCCTTGACGATGATGTTGAGCTCCTGGAAGTTTCCTATGGCGCGGCGGCGTCCTATGTCCTCAAGAGTCAGTATCTTCTTGGTGCGCAGTCCCAGCTCGCGCTGCAGCTGTTCGCGCTTGGTGGCTATCTCGCGTGCCTCCTGCTCGGTGTCCATTACGTTGAATGTGTCACCGGCTGTCGGTGCACCGTTGAGACCGAGCACGAGAGCCGGTGTGGCGGGGCCTGCCTCTTTGATGCGCTGGTTACGCTCGTTGAACATTGCCTTTATACGGCCGAAATGTGTTCCGGCAAGGACTGTGTCTCCGACGCGCAGGGTACCGTTCTGCACAAGTACAGTGGCAACGTAGCCGCGGCCTTTGTCGAGTGACGACTCTATGATCGAACCGGTGGCGTTGCGGTTGGGGTTGGCCTTGAGGTCAAGCATCTCGGCTTCGAGAAGAACTTTCTCCATAAGCTCGGGAACACCTATACCCTGTTTGGCCGATATATCCTGTGACTGGTATTTGCCTCCCCAGTCTTCCACAAGATAGTTCATGGCGGCCAGTTCCTCCTTTATCTTGTCGGGATTGGCGTGGGGCTTGTCGATCTTGTTGATGGCGAAGACTATAGGCACACCTGCCGCCGAGGCATGGTTGATTGCCTCTACCGTCTGGGGCATGACACTGTCGTCGGCTGCCACGATGATGATACACAGGTCGGTAACCTTGGCGCCGCGGGCACGCATGGCGGTGAACGCTTCGTGGCCCGGGGTATCAAGGAACGTGATGTGGCGTCCGTCGCTCAGTCTGACATTGTAGGCGCCTATGTGCTGGGTGATGCCGCCGGCTTCGCCGGCTATCACGTTGGCCTTGCGTATGTAGTCCAGCAGTGAGGTCTTGCCGTGGTCCACATGGCCCATGACGGTTACGATCGGCGGACGGTCCTCAAGCTCATCTTCCGAGTCCTCCTCGTGTGAGATTGCCTCGACGACTTCGGCCGATACATACTCAGTGGTGTAGCCGAACTCGTCGGCCACGATGTTTATGGTCTCGGCATCGAGGCGCTGGTTGATCGACACCATGACACCTAAGTTCATACATGTCGCTATTACCTGATTTACAGGTACATTCATCATCGACGCGAGGTCGTTGGCTGTCACGAACTCGGTGAGTTTCAGCGTCTTGCTTTCGGCAGCCTCGAGTTCGGCAGCTTCATGGGCGCGGTTTGACGCGGCCTCGCGTTTCTCCTTACGCCATTTTACGGCTTTCTTCTGGGCGTTGCCCTTGCCGGTGAGGCGTGCCAGAGTTTCCTTGACCTGCTTCTGTACATCTTCATCGCTTACCTCGACATGTACCGGCGGCTGACGTCGTGATTCTTTTTTCGACGGCTTGTCGTCACGACGCTTACGCTCGTCGCGGTCACGGCGTGAGTTGCCGCTCTGTTCGG
The DNA here is from genome assembly GCA_910584665.1 of uncultured Muribaculaceae bacterium. Lineage (GTDB taxonomy): Bacteria > Bacteroidota > Bacteroidia > Bacteroidales > Muribaculaceae > JAAVFS01. Next base: position 2,525 of record CAJUBL010000089.1, read on the forward strand.
ATTGCTGGCCTGTCTTCTCTATGTCAATCTTTTCTTTGCCGTTTATGCGTTTACGCTTCTTACGGTCACCGCTCTGAATGTTGCCGTTGCTCTGACCGTTGTTGGCCTGACTTTTGGCTATACGCTCGTTGCGACGTTCCTCTTTGCTTTTCTTCTTGGGACGGGTCGACTGGTTGAGCGAATTGAGATCGATCTTGCCTATGACGTTGAGCGACGGGCGGGGTGCCGCGCTCTTGATTGTGAATATCTCTTCCTCGGCCGGAACAGATATTCCGGTTTCGGCCGGTCTGGCTGTCTCGTCGGCCGGCTGTCGGACAGATCCCGGTTCCGGTCTGGGGGTCTCGGCGGGCTTGGGAGCCGGTACCTGTTCCTGATCGGGTGTCGGCTTGGGTTCGGCTTTCGGTTTGGGGACTTCGGCAGGTATGGGCATGGCGGGTACTGGCTCTGCCGGTACGGAAGTTTTTTCCACTGGCTTCGGAGCCGGTGTCTGTTCTGGCTTTGGAGCCGGCTTGGGCCTCACGGGATTTCCTTTTGAGTCAAGTTCGACATGTCCTATGATGCGCGGACCGGCGACCTTGGACTCTGTGGCCGGCTGTTGCTGTATGGGCTTGGGAGCAGTTCCGGGAGTCTCGGCAGGCTTGGGGGCGGGTTTGGGTTCGGTCGGTTTTGGTTTTGGCGCAGGTTGCGGTTTAGGTGCCGGTTCCCGGTCCTTCTGGCGTCCCAGAATGAATTGCTCGGCCTCGCGTTTGGCTTTCATGTCAGTGCTGAAGTGTTGCTTGAGCAACGCTTCGGCATCTTCGTCGATCCGGGCATTGGGGCTGTCCTCGACTTCGATGTTCTTGCTACGTAGAAAGTCGGTAACGGTCGACAGAGCGATGTTAAGTTCCTTTGCTACTTTACTTATTTTGTTTCTCGCCATGTATAGTGTATAATAATGAGCTTTAATGGATAATATATGGTGTCGGCTTTCTGAGAGGGGCTATTCCTCAAACTCGGCACGCAGAATGTCAAGCACCTGATCTACTGTCGAGTCTTCGAGGTCGGCTTTCTCTATGAGCTGTTCACGCGGAGTGTTGATGACCGACTTGGCAGTTACGCATCCCATGTTCTTAAGGGCGTCGATAACCCAGCTGTCGATCTCGTCCTTGAACTCGTCGAGGTATATATCCTCTTCAAACGACTCCTCGGTGTCGCGGTATACATCGATGACATATCCTGTTAGCATCGAGGCCAGCTTGATATTGAGACCTCCTTTGCCTATGGCCAGAGATACTTCGTCGGGGCGCAGGAATACCTCGGCCTTCTTTTCTTCTTCGTCAAGGCGTATCGAAGATACGCGGGCGGGGCTGAGGGCGCGCTGTATAAGCAGTGAGGGATTGCTGGTATAGTTTATGACGTCGATGTTCTCGTTGCGCAGCTCGCGTACGATACCATGGATGCGGGATCCCTTTACACCTACGCAGGCTCCTACCGGGTCTATGCGGTCGTCATAGCTCTCTACGGCTATCTTGGCACGCTCGCCGGGGATACGGGCCACGGCGCGTATGTTGATCAGCCCGTCATGGATCTCCGGAACCTCGAGTTCGAAGAGGCGGCGCAGGAATGCCTCGTTGGTGCGTGACACGTATATGCGCGGATTGTTGTTGGTATTATCTACCTTCGAGATAACGGCGCGGACGGTCTCACCCTTGCGGAAGAAGTCTCCCGGTATCGATTCGTTCTTGGGCAGGTGAAGCTCGTTTTTCTCCACGTCCATCAGCAGGGTTTCCTTGCTCCAGGTCTGGTAGACCTCGCCCGATACGAGCTCTCCTTCCAGATCCTTGAACTTGTTGTAAAGGGCATCCTTCTGCAGGTCGAGTATCTTGGACTGGAGTGTCTGGCGCAGATTGAGGATGGCACGGCGGCCGAATTTGGCGAAGATTATCTCCTTCGTGTGCTCCTCTCCGATCTCTACCTCGGGATCATTGTCGGCGCGGGCGTCGGTCAGCGAGATCTGCCGGTATGGATCCTCGACCTCTCCGTCGGGTACGACCTGCAGGTTCTGGAATATCTGCACGTCACCTTTGTCGGGGTTCATGATCACGTCAAGATTCTCGTCGGTGCCGAACATCTTTGCCAGCACATTACGGAATGACTCCTCCAGCACGCTTATCATTGTTGTCTTGTCGATGTTCTTGAGTTCCTTGAACTCGGCAAACCGTTCCACCATGTTAGGTGCTTCCTCTTTCTTAGCCATTGTTTTATCGTGTATTTTGTTTTTATTATTCTTCTGTTGTCACTATGTTATGTATGTTATTATCTGAAATCAATCAGATAGCAGGCTTTTTTTACATTATCCATCGACATTGTCACCGGCTCGGTGACGATCGACGGCCGTTTGGCGCCGGGTTCTCTGACCTTACGGCTTATTTCGATAGTGAAGTCATTGCCGCTCACGTCGGCAAGACGTCCTGTCATCTTCCGGCCGTCACGGGTCAGTACCTCTATATCGTTGCCTATGTTCTTGACATACTGCGCCGGTACTTTGAATGGGGCTGTAAGGCCTGCCGACCCTACCTCGAGATCGTAGTCCTCGACCTCGCGGTCTATGACTCCCTCTATGGTGCGGGTGATGCGCGCACAGGTGTCGATGTCAAGTCCTGACATCGAGTCGAGCTCGACGGTCACCATATTGTCGGATGTAACCCTGATTTCGACTATGAATATGTCGGTGCCGGCTATGGCTTCGGTCACCACCTGTTCCACTATATTTTTGTCTATCATATCTTTCTTCATATAAAGAAAGGAAGCCCGGCGGCCTCCTCCTCGTGATTCTTCACTACAAAGATAGTGAATTTGATGCCTATTGCCAACTATACCATGTCTTATAGATATAGCATTACTTTTATATTAATAAAATTTAACATAAATATCATGGAAGTTGTCTATTTTTAACTATTAGTGCTCCCTCTTAAATGGATTGCCGAATGTTGATAATAATGAACTGATATTTATGACTTACTTATCTATTTATATTGCTATGAAATCACGTTTTATTATCGGAGCTGCCTTTGTTGTAGCTTCTATAGCCCTCTGCGGCCAGCGTGCCGAGGCTTGTACGAGAGCCGTATACACAGGACCTGCGACTGAAATTCCGGGTCAGCAGCCTCTGCGCATTGTAGGGAGATCACTTGACTGGAAGACTCCGATCCCGACCAATCTTTATGTCTATCCGCGTGGAATGGCCAAAAAAGGCAATACTCTTCCCGGATCGGTCGAATGGATATCAAAGTATGGTGCCGTATATGCTGTCAGCTATGACGGAGGTGTCACCGAGGGAATGAATGAAAAGGGGCTGGTTATAAACGGGCTGTTCTGTAAAGGGACCGTTTATGTAAACTCGTCGACCCAGGGGCGTCCGCCTATGTCGATGGCTGTCTTTGTAGCCTGGCTACTTGATATGAATGCTACTACCCCCGAAGTCGTTAAGGTATTGCGTGAACAGAATTTCACCATCTCAGGCGCTACCTTTGACGGCGGGACCGTATCACAGCTCCACTGGGGCATTACCGATGCCGAGGGGCGTACGGCTATCCTGGAGTTTGACAACGGTAATGTTGTGGTCTACGAGGGGGATTACCCCGTACTGACAAATGATCCTGCATTCCCGAAGATGCAGGCTATCAACGAGTACTGGGAGAAAGTGGGAGGATCGGACATGCTCCCTGGAACCGTGAAGAGCCCTGACCGATTCGTGCGCGCCGACTTCTTTGTCAGGCATACTGAGAAAACCAACGACGCCAGGACAGGTCTTGCCATAATCAGATCGATACTTGAAAATGCCTCCGTCCCCTATCTGTATACCGTTGAGACCGAGCCGAACGTATCCTCGACCCAGTGGCGCACATATGCCGACATACGGGACCTCCATTATTATTTTGACATGGTGACCAACGACGGCATGTATTATATTGATCTCAACAAGTGTGACTTCAATCCCGGAGCATCGGTCATGAAGCTCGATACCGCTAAGGAAACTGCCATCGTAGGCGAGGCCAACGCTTATCTTAAGCCTGTGGCTCCGTTCACCCCCATGTACTGATCAAAGTTGACATTTATATTCCCGGACATAATCCACGCGTATAATTATTTTTGCGTAATTTGCGTTCATCGTTCCGCCTATTCTATACAGAACGCTTTCAGAACGAAGTGTAGAAAGAATCTGCGGTTAATTTCTTTTCCGGATGGTTAACTTTTCAATCTGCGCTTAAGAATATTTGATGCGTAATCGGAGGCCCCTCTTGCGGGACTTCCGATTATTTATTATATTTGTAAGTAGTTAAAACCGCAAATATACTTCCTTTGAATGCCAGTAGCTGTCCGACAGACGAGACGACGATACGTCACCATCGACCTCATGCGTGCCATAGCCATTATTCTGGTGGTGATAGGCCACTTCGAGGATGGTGATTATCCTGCCGCCTACGAGTGCGGCATCAAGGTGATATACAGTTTCCACATGCCGCTGTTTATGTTTGTGAGTGGTTTTGTGTATATTGCAACATGGCGTCCGGTCGGATATCGTGAATTTGTGGCGGCAAAATTCCGCCGTCTTATGATCCCTTATTTTGTCATCTCTATATTTGTGATCACTGTCAAACTGATGGTTCAGGGAGATGCACCTATCGAGCAGACGGTGACACCGTCTGACTACCTTACAATGTTCCTTTATCCCTCGGCCGGCTATTTTCTGTGGTTCATATGGGCTTTGTGGTGGATGATGCTGCTCGTCGGCCTCTTCCATGGCACCGGGGCTCATCTGGTAATGTTGGCTGTATCGTTTGTGGCAGTTCTGTTTCAGGATTGTTTTCCCGAGATATTCGCTCTGCGCGAGTTCGCCCGTGACTGGGTGTATTTCATGAGCGGCATAGTGCTGTTCGAGGTGATACTACATCCTTTGAGGCTGGTCCGTACCGACCTCACGGTCTGTTCAGTATTTCTGTTTGCTATTTTAAATTATGTGATCCAGTGTTACGGAACATTATTGCCGCGGCAGGTACTGTATGTCCTGATGGTGGTGACAGCATTCCTCGGCATATATCTGTCGGTAGTGCTTTGCCGGTTTATCTGCCGTTTCAGAGGTACACGTCTCTATCGCTTGCTCCTCAGCCTGTCGGCGGCATCCTATGTCGTCTACCTGCTTAACAATACCTTTGTCAGTTTTGCCAGGACAGCGGTTTTCAGGCTGTTCCCGGCAATTGACCTTGGAGTATGGTCTGATTTTATTCCGGCATTCATCTTTGTCACAATGACAGGACTGCTGATACCATGGTGGTTAGGTGTCAGGATTCTGCCCCGCACCGCCCTGACGAGAGCAATGTTCGGCCTCCCCGGCTCTGGGTATTGATTGTCTTAATAACATTCATACACTTTATAAAATAATCCTGTTGGGGTTTCCATATTATTTCTATTTCAGCAATTTTATATTGCTCTTGTCGTTGTTTTCCAAAACGCACATCTGATGGATAGCTATTTTATGCCTATGGCATCTGTGCTTTCTATCTATTCTGATGCACTCAATACAAATGATGGCAATCCGGCACTCATTCTAAAGTGGTCAGATTCGACCACTTTGAAATTCGGGTTATGAATTATATCCCATGTGCCGAGAAATTCGATAGTGTTATTGGGGACAAGATTATCTTTTGTCTGGTTCTGACATACTCTGAATGGCTTATTACGCAAAGAAGCTGCATCGTAACCGTTGCATTATGAAGTGACCCCAAAAAGTTGGACAGATTAAACATTATCCAGTTATAGAAAGAG
>CAJUBL010000090.1 GCA_910584665.1 uncultured Muribaculaceae bacterium
CAACACAGACAGCACCCGGATGATAATTATCATCCGGGTGCTGTCTGTGTTGTATAAGTATAGTTCCACACCGGTGTGTGGGATATATCTTAGCGGTCCTGTACAAGCGATACGAGGAGCTCTTTGCCATCCTCACTCTCTGAGATGTTGATCTTGTCCTCACGGGCAAGCCAGCCTATGGCTGCATAGATTTCCTTATCTTTCAGTTTGGTGATCTTTTTAAGCTGCTTTGTACCTAAAACATCTGCCTCATTGAGTGCATTCCATACGAGGCCGGCACAAGTTCCGATTTTTTCAGCATTCATGTTACTTGAATTTAATTGTTAAACTTCTTATATATTAATAAGTGAAAATATTCTTGGTTGGTTCTCAACGATCGCAAAATTAGACTAATTTTTAATCATTCCAAATAAATTTTTATTAAAATTTACATCTTTGGCCTTGAAATTGTGGAAAAATGCAATATTTGCACCTCTTGAACCAAATGTTTATCTTTGTACCCATGGAATATCCTATGACTGTAGTAAAAAATACCGGTAGCTGGTATGTGGTCAAGACACCCGACGGCTCTCTGCTGAATTGTAAGGTAAAAGGCAGTTTTCGCCTTAAAGGTCTTCGCACAACCAACCCTGTGGCTGTCGGTGACCGTGTGGCTGTTCAGCCTAATGCCGACGGCACCGCTTTTATAACAGCCATACAGCCTCGGCGTAACTATATAATACGACGTGCGAGCAATCTGTCAAAGGAATCACACATTCTGGCGGCCAATATCGACATGGCCGCTATTGTTGTCACTCTTGTCCATCCGGTAACATCAACTGTTTTTATCGACCGCTTTCTGGCTACAGCCGAGGCCTATCGTGTCAGAACTCTGATTATATTCAATAAGATTGATCTGCTTGAAAGTGATGAAAACCATGATCTTCTCAATGCTGTCACATCTCTTTATGATTCGATAGGATATGATACTGTTCATATCAGTGCCAGACGTGGTGACGGAATGGATTCTTTACGGGATATGTTAAAAGGTAAGATAACTCTTGTTTCCGGAAATTCCGGTGTTGGCAAGAGTACAATTATCAATGATCTTATACCGGGGGGCAATCAGAAGACCGCCATTATCTCCGATGCACATGACCAGGGTATGCATACGACCACTTTTTCCGAGATGTTTGAACTTCCCGGTAGTGGCGCTATCATTGATACACCGGGAATACGTGGTTTCGGTACCATAGAGATGGATGAACATGAAGTCTCACATTATTTCCCCGATATATTCGAAATAGGGCGAGATTGCCGTTTCGGAAACTGCACCCACACTCACGAACCTCACTGTGCGGTCCTTAAAGCTGTGGAAGAGAGCCGCATCGCACAGTCGCGATATAACTCCTACCTTAGTATTCTTGATGATGTATCTCCAGACAAATACCGTAAACCATTTTAATGCAAACAAAAGGTCTTCTGAAAAGATGAAGACCTTTTGTTTGCAGAACGGTTCACAGGAAAAGACTTATACCTACCGACAATGGCCTGAACTTCGGAACAGAAGATCCGGATAATACCGATTGCGGAGAATAACGGGCATAGATACCTATTCCTTTGAACAGGTGTATCGAACCGTAAATGTCAAAACTTACCCTCCGGCGGCTTATACCTTCTGAGTATTCTTCGATATGGTTGCCTTGCTCGTCTTTGTATGCGGTTTTCAGAGATGCATGTGTGTTTATATTGAAGATACCGCCGGCTGTGACCGATAATGTTGTTCCTGGAATCTTTTGAGTGTAGAGCAGCGGAAATCCAAGGCTGAATATCTTTATGCGTGAGTTACCGGGTTTTGTACTTTCGGGATATGGTTTTACGGCAATGCCGGTATTGTTGTCCGGTATCATGTAGTGGTTGCGGGTAGTCGTATTATAATTGCGCCAGTCCAGTCCGATACCTAACGATACGGCGATTGATCTGTGGCTATACCTCAGTGCCAGAGTGTTGAGCCAGCTTATCTCAAACGACTTGGCCCATTGCAGATCAAGACCTTCTGGCTGGCCGGTCGGATTGACGAGGCCTATGTTCAGTCCGCCGGAGATGACATCCCACGATGACCCCGTCTTTACACCTATGGCACAGCCTTTACTTGTGAAGGCCTGAAAGCGTGATGTCGACTGGTTTACCGATACAGTGGCGTCTTCGTTGTAGTCGGCAATCATCATAGTCGATGTGCCGGTGCCGTTGTTCTCTTTGATATCAAGCATTATTCCTTTGGCCGACTCTGTTATTACCAGTGTGGACGGCGTTGAGACATTTACAATGGTATCTCCTTTGATATTGTTGTTTTCTGTCGCTGATGAAATACATGTGACAGCCGCCGAGATAATTGCTGAGATTATATATCGTTTCATGTTATAGGTGTATGATAGTTAGAAGTTCAGGTTGATACCTATTGAGAAATTCCTGAATGACGGTCCGTATTTCTGCTCCATGGCTGTCATCGGACTCCATTTCGCATATACGCCTATGTCGTTTACAATACCTATTGTCGCCATCAGATCAACCGTCAGTAACCGTTGGTTCAGACCTTTGATTGTCTCGGTATATCGTGTGCGGTCGAGTCTGTAACGGTTGGTGGCAGTCGAGTAGGTGTTGAAGTTTATAATGGTCGCCAGTGAAAAACCGAATTTACCCGCAAGTTTCTGGCTGTACATCAGGGGGACCTGAATGCGCCATGTATCCCATCTGGCAAAATCGACCTCGGCATTCTCAGGTGCTGTGCGGAGACTTAATACGTCACCCTCTTTTACAAACAGCATGTGTTCGTCTGATGTGACCCGATTGAAACCGAAGCCCAGTCCTATTCCGAGTGTTGTCTTACGGGATGTACACCAGTCAATGCCTATTATGTCGGCTATTGAAAGTTCATAACAGTTTTTGATGCCGGCTTTACTGTCGTAATTGAAGTTCCAGCCCCAATATGCATATTTCAGACCTGTAATATATCGCCTGGCTTTCCATTTGCCTCCTTCCTCTTTATTGAAATCTGTCGGTTCATTTTTCATAAATGGCAGTTTCAGCATTATGTCGTCGACTTCGGCATCCCTGTCAGACTGATGATTGTGATCGATATCTACCTCATAGGTGTACTTGTTGAATGAGCCTGTCCCGTCGTCGGTCGGAATTGTAGCTGTTACTATTGTCTTGTTTCCTTCTTTTATAACCGAAATCGTATTGGCATTGGGTATTACTTTTACGGTATCGGCAGGTGATGTCTGGGCTATGGCCATTGCCGGAATCATTAAAGCCAGCAGGCTCGAAAATGTGATGGGTTTCATTTCCTGTATTTGGTTGTGGTTTATTTTTTTGTCCTGATGGAGCGGAGCATGTTGCCAAGTTCTTCGGGCGAGGCTTTGCCTTCAATGTAAAACAGGTCTGCCCGTGTATTGCTGTTCATGTTGGCCGGATCCTCTTTGTTCCGGCTTCTCATGAAAATAATAAAGCGGTTTTTACCATTTGCGGGAGGCAGGGCATAGAATCCGAAGTAGACATGTCCGTCGGCCATTGATACTGTGCGTGATGTAGCCCGCACTCCGTCTTTCTTGACTGCAAGTTCCATTTCATCGGCATCTGCCTGATTGTTTTCTATCGTAATGTTACGGTATAGCGATATATCACATTTCCACTGTCTGAACTGCTCACCCGAGATATTGACCGAAGTCCTGCCCGGCTGTGATTGATATTCATCGTCGAAGAAACGATCAATCGAAAGCCCTTTCTGTGCAAAGGCAACCATTGTTATTGACATTATAATTGCTGTTACTGCAACTCGTCTGAACATAATGAATTGAGTTTAAATAATATATTGCGAATTAGCATTCGGCGGGATATTTCCGATGTGATTAGAGGCAGTCTGTCTGGTTCATGACCGATACGAGATCTTCGAGCGATACCATAGCTCTGGTTCTTGATTCTTCTGCGGCGTCGGCAACATTTGAGAGACCCTCGATCATAAGACTCATGACAGCTCCGGTATCGGTAACCTTTTGACCGTCGATATACGCGAAGCATTCGGCCTGGGTGCTGTTGTATGTATATACTTGATAACCGGCATATGATGCAGTGAAGATGATCGCAGCCGATGCGGCGGCATGTAGCAGGCTCTTGTGTCTTGAACGACGGAGTTTCGAGACGGGTTGTGCCAGGCTATACCCCAGGACGGCTCGGGCTTCGGATACTTCATTGGTATGTGAGGTGCTTCGGGCGAGTTCATTGCGGAGCATCTGCTCTTCCTCGACGGTAGTATCTCCGTTGAAGTATCGTTCTATAAGCTTATTTAGTTTTTCTTGATCCGGTGACATATATATATCAGGTTAATATGTAGTTTCGGTATTATTGTAAATCTCTCTGACAGTACGTCGTGCTCGGGCTACGATCATTCTGACATTGGCGGCTGTCAGACCATATTTGTCGGCGAGTTCATCAAACTCCCATCCGTCCCGATCACGGTGAACAAGAATCTCGCGGTCGCGTGATGAAAGGTGTCTGGAGATTATTTCATTTACACGTTTCAATATATGTTCCCTCTCGGTAGGTTCGTTCTCTCCGTTATCACGGATTGTGTTATTATCGAGTGTGGTCATGGGATGATCGGCCATAGCTCTGTAACGGTCAACAGAGAGGTTGCGTACGGTGATATTGAGTATGCCGGCGGCATGTCCGGGTTGTTTGATGTCTGCTTTTGATATCCATAGCTTGACGAAAGCGTCCTGTAATATATCCCGTGCCTCATCGTCGTTCTGTACGATATTGCGTGCTCGGGAGAACAATTGTCCTCTCAGGCGCTCAAAGACCGATGTAAGCATCTCTTTTTCCATTACAGCCAATATACGGCAAATATCATATTTTGCAACAGAATTTGTTGAAAAAATTTAAATACGGACTGAATTAACGGTACAGTCATAAGGGGCGATGGCTATGTGTTTATGAATTAAGAATTGCAAAAAAAGTAAAGCCGCTGATATATAGATTTATATTATCAGCGGCTGGCGTTATCGTTGATGAACGTCGGTTACTTTATTGCAGCTTTTAATGCATCTGCTGCTATGGAGATGCCGTCGGCGTTTTTTCCGCCGGCCTGTGCGAATCCTGGCTGGCCGCCACCGCCACCTTTGATACATTTGGCTGCTTCGCGTACTATGGCTGAGGCATTGAGTCCGCTTTTTACAAGGTCTTCGGTCAGCATGACTGTGAGCAATGGCTTGCCGGCCGGATCGACTGTTGCGGCGATGAATGCAGTGTGCTCCGGCGAGAGTGCACGTATGTTGAATGCCACACCTTTTACCACATCCGGAATGCGTATGCCCCTCATTGAGGCAAGTGTTATTCCGTTTATAACCTCAGCTTTGGCCAGTAGCTCCTTGGCGATATTTGATACACGTTCGTTGAAGTATTCCTCAGCCTGACGACGCAGATCGGCATTCTCTTCAACGGCGTGACGCAAAGCCTGGATGGTGTTAGGTGCATTGTTAAGCATGGCCGAGATCTGTCTGAGTGTGTCAGACATCTCATCAATGGCTTTCTCAACGCGAGCTCCGGTGATAGCTTCGATACGGCGTATACCGGCGGCAATACTGCTCTCCGATATTATTTTGATCATACCGATGTTGCCGGTGTTGGCGACATGTGTTCCTCCACATAATTCCACTGAGTCGCCGTATCTGATCACACGAACTTCCTCGCCGTATTTCTCTCCGAACAATGCCATTGCTCCCATTTCCATAGCGTTGGCTATGGGTACATTGCGGTGTTCATCAAGCTGGATGGCCTGGCGTACACGACGGTTGGCGAGTCGCTCTACCTCCGATAGCTCTTCGGAAGTTACTTTCTGGAAGTGTGAAAAGTCAAAGCGCAGCACATCGGGCGAGACGAAAGATCCTTTCTGTTCAACATGTGTGCCGAGTATCTCACGCAGTGCCTGGTGGAGAAGGTGAGTTGCTGTATGGTTGCACGATACGGCAAGACGTGCGTCTGTGTCTATCTTAGCTTCAAACGTAGCCGAGATATCGGCTGGAAGTTTCCTGGAGAGGTGTACACCGATGCCATTCTCACGCTTTGTATCGTAGATTTCGATTACTTCGTCTCCGTTGGTCAGTGTGCCACGGTCTCCTGTCTGTCCGCCCATTTCGGCGTAGAACGGTGTTACGGTGAGGATTATCTGATAGTATTCGCGGTCTTTCTGTCTTACCTTGCGGTAACGTAATATCTGGGTTGGTGTCTCATTCATGTCGTAGCCGACAAACTCCTGGTCTCCGTTACGTACCACAACCCAGTCGGTTGCCTCGACTGCGGCGGCATTGCGCGCACGGGCTTTCTGGGCATCCATCTCTTTGTCAAACTCGGTTTGATCAAGGGTCATATTATTTTCCTTGAGTATGAGCTGTGTGAGATCGAGGGGAAATCCGTATGTATCATAAAGTACAAACGCCTCTTTGCCCGAGATGCTTTTTTTACCATCTGCCTTGGCAACCCTGATGGCGTTGTCGAGCATGCGTATACCGTTCTCGAGTGTGCGCAGGAATGAATCTTCTTCTTCTTTGATTACTTTCATGATCAGATCGCGTTGTTTGGCGATCTCGGGATAGGCGACCCCCATGCTCTCAATGAGAGTGTCTACAAGCCGGTACATGAATGCCTGTTTCTGATCCAGGAATGTGTATGCATAGCGTACGGCGCGGCGCAGTATGCGACGTATGACATAACCCGCCTTGGCATTGGATGGCAACTGTGAGTCGGCGATCGAGAATGAGATGGTACGTACGTGGTCAGCAATAACACGCATGGCTATGTCGACCTTAGTGTCGTCTCCATATCTTTTACCCGACAGCATGGCGATACGGCTTATAAGCGGCGTAAATACGTCTGTATCATAGTTGGATGTTTTTCCCTGCAGTGCCATGCACAGGCGCTCGAAGCCCATGCCTGTGTCGATTACCTTGGCTGGTAACGGCTCCAGTGAGCCGTCGGCTTTACGGTTGTATTGCATGAATACAAGGTTCCATATCTCAATAACCCGAGGGTGATCATGGTTGACCATCTCTGCCCCGGGTATAGCGGCCCGTTCACTGTCGGAACGTAGGTCGATGTGTATCTCCGAGCATGGGCCGCATGGGCCGGTGTCTCCCATCTCCCAGAAGTTATCATGCTTGTTACCATTGATTATATGATCCTTGGGAAGATGTTTCTCCCATATGGAGGCCGCCTCGTCGTCACGGGACAGTCCTTCGTCGGCAGCTCCTTCGAACACTGTGGCATACAGACGGTCCGGGTCGAGTCTGAGTACGTCGACGAGGTATTCCCAGGCCCAGTCGATGGCTTCTTTTTTGAAATAGTCGCCAAACGACCAGTTGCCAAGCATCTCAAACATGGTGTGGTGATAGGTATCCATACCTACCTCCTCGAGATCGTTATGCTTGCCGCTTACGCGCAGACACTTCTGGGAGTCGGCTACACGCTGATATTTGGCGGGAGCATTGCCGAGGATGATATCTTTGAACTGATTCATTCCGGCATTGGTGAACATCAGTGTAGGGTCATCCTTGATAACCATAGGTGCTGATGGTACGATCTGGTGCCCCTTGGATTGGAAGAAATCCTTGAAAGATTCTCTTATTTCTTTGGCTGTTAGCATATTGTTGTGATAAAGTTGTTCCCTTTGTTGAA
>CAJUBL010000091.1 GCA_910584665.1 uncultured Muribaculaceae bacterium
AGAAACTGTTTAAAATTAATATCACTTTGTTTTGGAGGATCTTACCGGCGTATTTTTGTCTGCTCTTCGGTCACGTAGCTACGGCTACGCTTCCTCATCACAAACGAAAATCCATCCGATAATCTCTCTCAAAATCTGCATCATATTAATTTATACAGTTTCTAAGCAATGGAAAAACTTTCTCTTTTGTTGCTTTGTGATATTATAACATATGTCATATCGGAATAGTTCATCAGGAAGTGAAATTTTTTCTCACTCCATGTCAACTAATCCTTGTGTATCCGGATTTTATCAGAGTATCACTCCCTGACGGGTGATGACGTACGGAGGGTCACTATGCCTGTCGGCTCGAAACGGGGTAATGCCATTACCTGTATGGGAGCCTTGCATGCCTCGGGGCTGTTGGTACCGTCTCCAGCCTCAATACCAATGGCAGCGAGAGCATCGCTTACAGCCGCGAGCGCCTTTTCGGGTGTATTGTTGTCATGGCTGAGATGACAAAGGAATACAAACCGTAGCCCGGGATGATAAATCGATGCTATATAGGATGCCGTGACCATATTGTCAAGATGACCGTTGGAGGCCTGTATACGGGCTTTGAGATACTCGGGATAGCGACCGTGGAGCAACATCCGGAGGTCATAGTTGCTCTCTATCATGAGATAAGAGGCGCGACGCATGTAATAGTCGGCACGCGAACCTATGCATCCGAGGTCGGTGGCGACAGTAAAGTCAAAACCTTGCCTGGCGATATAGAACCCGGCATTGTCACTGCCGTCATGATCAACTTCAAAGGCTGTTATAGTAAAGCCTCCCAGTTCAAACGGAATTTCCTTATATATGGCATGATGGTAGTCCTTTATGCGGCGCGATACATTGTGTCGGCGCAGGATACCGTTGAGCACTCTCGGCGTGCAATAAAGAGCCATATGACGGTTACGACGCAGTATTGAGTAGGCGTAACGTATATGGTCACCATGGTCATGTGTGAGAAGTATACCTTTGACCATATTCATTGACAGCCTGTTACGCGTCAGTTCAGCCTCTACTTTCCTGTCGTCTACACCGGCATCGACGAGTATGCCCTGAGAGCGGGTGCCGATGAATGTACAGTTACCGCTGCTGCCGCTGCCGAATGATATGAACAGCACACGGTCATCAGACTCAGGGACTGCAAGCGGAGGTGTGGCCGGGACATCCCGGCGCCTGCTCTCAGACTGAGCCCTGGCGATTCTGATATGACGTTCCATACCCGGCAGTCCGGGCAATGCGGGACGCTCGATACCGGGTATATCCAGATCGTCAAAAAGTGACGGTGCCGAATAATCGACAGATATATTTTTCTTAGAACGGGCCATAGGATCAGCTGAATAACAGGAATATCGTGGGAACCTTGTCATAATCATACACGGAACGCTTCCAGTATGAAATAGGACGCGTGACAATCGACTCGGCCTTACCCGTGATATCGCTCGCGACACACAGCAGAAAATTGGCAGGCAGGGTTGCCGCAAGCTCGGCTATGAGCTTATTGTTGCGGTAAGGTGTCTCGATGAAAATCTGGGTCTGGCGTTCATTTACGATACGGTTCTGCAACGTGCGCAGAGTCCTGGCCCTCGCTTCACGGTCTATGGGAAGATAGCCGTTAAAGGCAAATGACTGACCGTTGAAACCCGACCCCATGACCGACAGCAGGATACTTGACGGTCCCACGAGCGGCACCACCCTGAACCCACGCCGCTGGGCTACAGCCACGACATCGGCACCCGGATCGGCTAAGGCCGGACAGCCGGCCTCCGATATGACACCCACAGCCTCACCGCAGACGAGCGGATCAAGCATCGCCGGAACATCCTGAGGGGAGGTGTGGCGGTTGAGTTCGGCAAACGTCAGCGCATCTATATCTATCGAGCGGTCACACTGCCTGAGGAACCGTCTCGCCGAGCGTATATTCTCGACAATGAAGTGCCTGACCTGCCTTATCATATCTATATTGGTCGCCGGCAGCACCGACTCTACAGTCCCGGTACTCAGAGGTACAGGGAAAAGATACAATGCCGGCTCAAGGCCTGATGTCGTATTCTCATCATTGTTCATAATACAAAGGTAGTGTTTTTTCATAAAACTTTCAAGAATAGTTTTTTCTTATGCGGTTAAAGGCTATCTTTGTAGATATTATATAATTCTCATACATTATGAAACTTACAAAGATAATGACGGGCGCCTTGGCCGCCCTTGCAGCCTGTACGCTTGCTCTCGGTTCATGTTACAGCCATGATGACGATAACGTGATGTCAACAATTCCTGATAACACCATGTGGGTTGCCAAGGTAAACGCAGAC
The DNA here is from genome assembly GCA_910584665.1 of uncultured Muribaculaceae bacterium. GTDB lineage: Bacteria > Bacteroidota > Bacteroidia > Bacteroidales > Muribaculaceae > JAAVFS01. The sequence continues at coordinate 2,343 of CAJUBL010000091.1, forward strand.
AGAATCCTGTCGAACGCCGGCATTACCATGGACGGTACCAGATATAAACTGTCAGAAACACTTGAAGACCTGTCCCGCAATCTCAGCGGCCGCGAGCAGGAAGTTCTGGACCAGATACTGTCACTGATGCCGGCAGTCGATACCGAGAACATATACCTGTACATGACAGCCGGCAAGGAGGTCATAGCAACCTGTCTCATGGAACACAGATCACAGCTGATGAAAGCTCTGACCGAGAGATTCGGCGAACCTGAAAGCGAAGGTGATTTCAAGATCTACGAGATCAACGGTGATGTCCTGGTCATCAGGGGCAACCAGATGTGGGCCGGAGACAAAGCAAGTTATATCATTGACGCAGTAAGGAGTGCCTCAGAGAAAGGCTCGCTGGCCGATGCACCGGGATACAGCCGATACTTCGGTGCCGACAAAGCCGTTACCGTAATCAATGACTACAGGATGCTGGCCGGTATACTCGGTAAAAACGGCATTCCGATAAACACTGACGAGATGCCCGACAAAATGGCCTGGTACATAGACCTGCAGAATGAGAGCATGATCCTGGGCGGCGTAGGATTCAGCAATGACGGCACCGAGAAACCTATAACCGACACTAAAATCAACAGGATAGAAAAGAGCGGCCTCGTATACGTACCCGATAATGCAATAGCCACCATAGCCATGGGCAGTTTCAAGGAAGGCTTGATGTCTGAAATACTTGACGAGGCAGGCATATACGATACTACAGTCAAAGAGATTCTCGAGGGAATCAACGGTACAGTGACAGTATCGGCGGTAGCTCCCGCCGATGTCAATGACCTGTTCAGGGTTCCCGCATGGAACCTGACCCTGAGCATCGGAATGGAAGCCGATGCCGCACGCCGGACAATGACCGCCGTGGAACAGCTCATACATCCTCAGGAAGCCGACGGTATGAAGATACTGGACTTCGGAAGCCCCTATATGATAGGAGGCGGCAAGATCTATTACCGTTACTTTGAAGACGGATATCTCGCTGCCGGCACAATGCCGGTGAGCAACGACAACAATTGCCAGCTCGTAAAGGATATGCCGGGACAGCTGGCGGCACTGCACGCCTATGAGGGCAAGGACGGAAACATAGCCCGCGCCTTTGACATGCCGTGGGGTATCAACCTGTATACACGCGAGGCGGGTAACGGAGGCGAAGTAGTACTGACACTGGAAGGCAGCGACCGTCCGTTCATTGACGCCATACTCACTCTGGCAACAGACAGCAACTGGCAGCGTAACGCCATGAAGCGTCTCGGGATGATGGAGATGTTCTGATGTCACACACTATTGAACTGCACGACCTGTTGCCCGCAGTGTTTGCGGGCGACAGCAGGAACAGACAGACGGTCGGGAGCCAGATATGGTGTCAGGATGTGACACTGCACGCTCCCGGGCGTTATACCATCATGGCAGGCAGCGGCACAGGAAAATCCTCGCTCGTAAGTTTCATATACGGACTTCGCGACGATTACCATGGAACGATAACGCTCGACGGAAAGGATATCAGAAGATTCACAACAGCCGACTGGAGCCACGTAAGACGTGAGAGACTGGCACTCCTGCCACAGGAAATGCGCCTTTTCGGCGAACTCACCGTACTGGAGAATATCGAGATAAAGAATCGCCTTACAGGCTGTAAAAACCTTGTTGAGATAGAGGAACTGCTCGAGACGGCAGGGATAGCCGACAAACGTGACGAGCCGGTTGAACGCCTGAGCATAGGACAACAGCAGCGTGTCGCAATCATAAGGGCCGTATGCCAGCCTTTCGATTTCCTATTGCTTGACGAGCCGGTAAGCCATCTCGACAGGATCAATAATGAAATTGTGTCACAGATCGTGGAACAGGAAGCCGGCCGCCGGGGAGCCGCCATAATAAGCACTTCGGTAGGCAACAGCATTGCTCTGGAAAATGCCGCTGTATTAAATCTCTGAAAAAAATGAAAGGATCATTGGTCTGGCGTCTTCTAAGACGTAACATATCAGGATGGCAGATGGCAGGCTACAGCCTTGCAAGCCTCGTGGGACTGACTATCGTATTGACAGCCCTGCAGTTTTATGCCGACGTAAGAAGCGGCATGGATGACAGAAATCAGAATCACGATTATCTTGTGATATCCAAGAAAATAGGCCTGCTCGACCGTACAACGGCATTCAGCGGTGATGAGATAAGGGAACTGGAGTCACAGCCATGGGTGGAAGCCGTGGGAAAATTCGAGGCATCACGCTTCAGGGCCGCCGTAGGTGTCGAATTTCAGGGACACACTCTGTCGACAGAAACTTTCTTCGAGTCGGTACCTGAAAAATTTTTTGATCACGTGCCTGAAGGCTGGAAATTCGACCCCGCATGTGGCGAGGTGCCTATAATTCTGTCCCGGGATTACCTGTCACTTTACAATTTCGGCTTCGCATCAAGCCGTGGCCTGCCACGGCTCAGGGACAACGAAGTATCGATGATACCGCTTTCAGTCGCCATAGCCGGCAGAGGCGAAATGACCCGCCTGAAAGGATATATAGCAGGTTTCTCATCGCGCATAAGTACCATTGCCGTGCCCGAAAGTTTCATGAAATGGGCCAATGAGAAATATGGCGACACATCAGACATCCGGGGACCATCGCGACTGGTGGTAGAAGTCAGTGATCCGGGTAACCCGGCTGTGACCGACTACATGCGGTCACATGACATCGAGATAGCCGGAGACCGGCAGGACAACAGCGAGACGGGCTATCTGCTGAAACTCATTACCGGCATAGTGATGGCTATAGGTATAATAATCACCCTGTTAGCCTTTATCATTCTGACACTGAGCATATACCTGCTGGTTCAGAAAAACCGCAGGAAAATCGACACACTGATAATGTTAGGTTACCGTCCCGGTGAAATCGCCGGATACTACTATCGTCTCATTACAGCCGCCAACTGTATCATAATGATGTGTTCCATAGCCATATCACTGTGTATAAGACCTGTATGGACAGTTCAGCTCAAAGCTATGGACATGACGGGCTCAGACATATCGGTCACGATAATCGCCGGGCTGGCAATCACCCTGACTGTCACCGGCATGAACCTGTGGATAATAAGAAAGCGCATCATACAAAATAAGTGAGACGCGCTGTACCCTGACGGAGCCTTAACAACAGAACTCCGGATAGTATTCAATTATTGCTTTACAGGCGGATAGTCGACCGTATAGTGCAGACCGCGGCTCTCCTTGCGCTCCTTGGCCTGACGCATTATAAGGTAACCGACATTGATGATGTTACGCAGCTCGCAGATCTCACGCGATGCCTTTGACTCCTTGAACAGACGTTCTGTCTCCTCATATAGGATATCGAGGCGATTCCAGGCACGGTCAAGACGCAGATTACTCCTCACTATACCCACATAAGTACCCATAATCTGGTTCACCTCCTTGATACTCTGTGTGATGAGCACCATCTCCTCGGGGTGACGTGTACCCTCATCATTCCAGGCTGGGACATCCTCACGCAACTCGTAGCCCTGGACATGGGTAAGAGCATGCCGGGCGGCGGCATCGGCATAAACCACAGCCTCGATAAGAGAATTGGAAGCCAGACGGTTCCCGCCGTGCAAGCCCGTACAGGAGCATTCTCCCACGGCATAAAGCCTGTTGATTGACGACTGAGCATTGCCATCGACTTTTATACCGCCACACAGGTAGTGGGCGGCAGGAGCTACCGGAATATAATCCCTGGTTATATCAATACCGAGCTCGAGACATTTGCGATAGATATTAGGGAAATGATGACGGGTCTCCTCAGGATCCTTATGGGTTACGTCAAGATACACATGATCGTCACCATACTGCTTCATCTCACTGTCGATAGCACGGGCCACTATGTCACGCGGGGCAAGCGACAGACGGGGATCATACTTGTGCATGAACTCCTCGCCGCGCATATTACGCAACACACCGCCATAGCCTCTCATAGCCTCGGTGATGAGAAATGACGGACGGTCACCCGGATGGAACAGAGCTGTGGGATGGAACTGAATGAACTCCATATCCCTGACCGTACCCTTGGCACGATATACCATGGCAATACCGTCGCCGGTAGCTACAAGCGGATTGGTGGTAGTCTGATAGACAGCACCTACTCCGCCGGTTGCCATCAGGGTCACACGCGACAGGAAAGTATCTACGACACCCTCGGGCGTCAGCACATAGGCACCATAGCAGGTGATATCGGGTGTACGCCGTGTCACTATCTTTCCAAGGTGATGCTGGGTGATTATCTCTATAGCGAAATGATTCTCATAGACATCTATCTCAGGATTAGCTCTGACAGCCCTTATGAGACTCTGCTGGATCTCATAACCGGTATTGTCGGCATGATGAAGAATGCGGAACTCCGAGTGCCCCCCCTCGCGGTGAAGATCAAAAGTACCGTCATCCTTTCTGTCAAAGTTCACACCCCACCCGATAAGCTGCCTGATCTGACCGGGAGCCTCGGTCACAACCTTTGTCACAGCCTCACGGTCACTGAGAAAGTCTCCGGCAATAATCGTGTCCTCGATATGTTTGTCAAAATTGTCCACCTCGAGATTTGTCACAGAAGCCACACCACCCTGTGCAAGGGCCGTATTGGCTTCATCGAGAGTTGTTTTACAGATAAGAGCCACACGGCCCTTACCTGCCACTTTAAGAGCGAAACTCATGCCGGCTATACCCGAACCTATTACAAGATAATCATACTTACGTGTCATATTTACAGAGTGAAGCCTGAATGCTCCGACACCGCAAAATTATAAAACCTTATCGTCAAAAGCAATTTTACATTCCTTTTTGATTATAATGATAAAAGAACTCATCTGCACCGTCGGCTATGGCATCTCCTTTACGTTTGAATAAAGAACCTTGTGAAGCATTTTCCTGAACATTACATAAAACAGTTAAAACAACAGCACTCATGTAGTCTGCCTTAACCTCGCTTACACAGGGAGAGTCAACCGGAGCCTTATGTCCTTTCGGAATAAAATCGATGTGTTCCGACATCTGTTTGAAATTTCTGGGGACAACTGTCGAGCCGGCAAGATAGAAAGAATATCTGCCCTCCTCATTCTCCTTAAACAGGATGCTCGCACATACTATATCATCGGGAACCGGTTCTGCGGCAACCGACATCATCCAGTCATAAAGCTGCAATCGCAGCTTATGC
>CAJUBL010000092.1 GCA_910584665.1 uncultured Muribaculaceae bacterium
CTCGGCAAATTCAAAATAAATTTTGATTTGCTCTCGACTTATCCGTATCTTTGTGGAAAACTCAATGCTCAACCATGGATGATGATATAAAGGATTTCAATATGATAGAGGGTGCTGCTGGCAACGGGACGGACGCTGTTTCTGATGATAGCACCGGGCCTGCCGGTGAGTGGGAAGATGCTGGCGATATCGATACGATTGCCGGTAATGATAATGATATTACCGACCCGACGCTGGCTCCCAGACACCACTTGCGTGGGATGTATCGCAGCTGGTTTCTTGATTATGCATCTTATGTGATATTGGAACGTGCTGTTCCGCATATTGACGACGGACTCAAACCGGTACAGCGCCGTATACTTCATTCGATGAAGACGCTTGATGACGGCCGGTTCAACAAGGTTGCCAACATTGTGGGCAATACTATGCAGTATCACCCCCACGGAGATCAGTCTATTAATGATGCCTTGGTGCAATTGGGGCAGAAAGAGCTGCTGGTAGAGACACAGGGTAACTGGGGTAATATACTGACAGGCGCCAGTGCGGCTGCCGGACGTTATATTGAGGCAAGACTGTCTCCTTTCGCGCTTGACACACTGTATAATTCCAAGATCACAGACTGGACTATGAGTTATGACGGCCGTAAGAAAGAGCCTGTCACTTTGCCTGTGAAATTCCCGTTGCTTCTGTTTCAGGGAGTGGAAGGTATTGCAGTAGGACTTTCGTCAAAGATTCTTCCTCATAACTTCAATGAGATAACAGATGCTGCTGTCGCCTATCTCAGAGGTGAGGAGTTCACGCTGTTGCCTGATTTTGTGACTGGAGGATTCATCGATGTTTCAAAGTATAACGATGGCGAGCGGGGAGGCAGTGTCCGGATACGTGCCAGGATCGAGAAAGTTGATAACAAGACTCTGGCTATAACAGAAATACCATTCGGTAAGACTACAGATGTTATCAAGGACTCAATAGTCAAGGCTGCCGAAAAGGGTAAGATAAAGATACGTGCCGTGGAGGATCTGACGGCTCAGACGGCCTATATACTTGTACATCTTTTACCCGGCACATCGAGCGATAAGGCAATTGATGGTTTGTATGCGTTTACTGACTGCGAAGTATCGGTGTCGCCCAACTGTTGTGTTATCAGCGAAAAAAAACCGCACTTTCTCGGTGTAAGCGATGTTCTGCGTCACAACGTGGACCGCACACGTGATCTGTTGCACCGCGAGTTGGAGATACAGCTTGGCGAGGTAAGAGAACTTTTGCATTTCGCGTCGCTTGAGAGACTGTTTATCGAGAACAGGATTTATAAGGACAATGAGTTTGAGAACGGAGAGACAATGGATGATGTCATGACCCACGTGCGCCATCGTCTGGAGCCGCTGTTGGGAGATAATTCCGTACGGTCTGTCAGTGATGACGATGTTGCGCGCCTGATGGAGATAAAGATGAAGCGCATTCTTAAATTCAGTTCGCTCGAAGCAGACCGTCTCATAGCCGGATATAATGACCGGATAACCGAACTTGGAGACAGGATCGAGCATATAACCGATTATACTATAAAGTGGTTTGAAGATCTGAAGGAGAAGTATGGTGCTGCATATCCTCGGCATACTGTGATACGTGGATTTGATAATATTGAAGCCGCCAATGTGGCTGAGGCTAACGAGCGTCTGTGTTATAATCGTGCGGAAGGATTCATAGGCACCTCATTGAAGAAAGATGATAATACCGAGTATATTTCCAATTGCTCGATGATTGACGATGTCATCCTTTTTTATAAGGATGGACGGTATAAAGTTGTAAAGGTAGCTGAGAAACTGTTTGTAGACAAGAACCTTATACACATAGCCGTATTCAAACGTAATGACAAGCGTACGATCTATAATGTCATATATCAGGATGGCCGTGGCGGAACGTATTATATGAAACGTTTTGCCGTCACCGGTATAACGCGAGACAGGGAGTACAACCTGACGCAGGGCAAAGATGGATCGAAAGTGGTGTGGTTCAGCGCCAATAGTAACGGAGAGGCCGAGGTAGTCAATGTCACACTCAAGCCTAAGGCAAGACTGAAAACCTTACAGATAGACGTGGATTTCAGTGAGCTTGCTATCAAAGGGCGTCAGAGTCAGGGCAATATAGTCACAAGAAATGAGGTGCACCGTTTCTCGTTGAAGAAGAAAGGCGCGTCAACGCTCGGAGGACGCATGGTATGGTGGGATCCTGATGTGCTTCGGATCAACTATGACGGCAGAGGCGTTTTCATGGGAGAATTCGGGCCGAATGACATGGTGTTGGTTATCACCCGCGACGGACAGTTCTATACCACATCTTTTGATGCAGGTAATCATTTTGATGATAATATACTCAGAATAGAGAAATTCCGCCCGGGGCATGTCTGGACTGCAATTCTCAATGATGCCGACCAGGGTTTCCCTTATATAAAGCGGTTCGCATTCGAAGCGTCGGCTCGCAGACAGCGTTATCTTGGCGAGAATATGGCGTCAACGCTCGTATTGCTCAGTGACAGACCCAGGGCTCGTTTCTGTGTCAGACTGGGTGGTGATGATGCCTATCGCGGATCGTTTGATATTGATGCGGAGGAATTTATAGGCGTGAAATCATTCAAGGCTAAAGGTAAACGTCTTACAAACTATACCGTGGAGGAAATCGTTGAGCTCGAACCGAGTCCTGATGCTGTCGAAGAGGCTGCAGACCTGGATGCGGCGGATGATGAGACCGGGGAGGTTGTGGAGATTGTAGAGGAGGTCCGTAGCGATGATGAGGTCCGGGACGAAATAAACGGTCAGAAAAGGATATTCTGATGGTCAGTCAGTTCAGAAACTTTATATTAAGTGTGCTGTTCATGATTGCTGGTGTGAAAGCTGTTCATGGACAGGAAAATATATCGCCTGATGTAAGGCCGGTGAAATCGGCATGGACGATTGGAATTGGAAGCTCTCATCTTGCTGACACATACCTTACTCCGCTTAAGTATGGCGGGTGGAGTACTTCTATTGATTATGAACGGATGCAGGACACCAGGTGGTGGCCCGGGAAATGGGAGATGCGGCTGAGACTCGGTCTGTCTCTTGACCATACTGAGAATCCGGCCCGTAATGCCACGATGTGGGGCGCCCGTTTACGAGGTTCGTGGGGTATGATGAGGCGATGGACCATCCCATGCGGTATACATCTCGCTGTCGGTCCGGCGCTGACGGTTGAGGGCGGATGCCTGTACAATGACCGGAATAGTAATAATCCTGCTTCGGCAAAGGGGGCGGTTACCGCCGATGTCATCGGCTATGTGGCTTATGATGTGAAGCTATGGCGATTGCCTGTGACACTGCGCTGGCAACCGGAGACTGCTGTGCTGGGTGCTTTTTTCTCTCCCAAATATGACGAACTATATTATGAGATATATCTCGGCAATCATTCCGGGCTTGTTCATCCGGCATGGTGGGGAAACCGTTTCAGATTTGATAATCTCGTTACCGCCGACCTGCATCTGGGTTCGACTTCTATCCGTGTAGGCTATGAGTGCGGCTGGATGAGTTCGCATGTGAGTAATCTCACCACACGTATGATTACTCATCGTTTTGTAATAGGTGTCACTACCGAGTGGATAGGCTTTAAACGTAATCGTTGACAACAAATGGGACTGAAACATTATATATACGGTATAGTGCTGGCGGCGGGGGCGGCAATAATGCAGTCGTGTCATGATATACCGGAGTATGCCGACGATCCGCATGGTAATTTTGAGGCCCTCTGGACTATAATTGACGAGCATTACTGTTTCCTGAGAGAGAAAGGAATAGACTGGGACGAGATACATCACAGATACGGAGGGCGCGTGAACAGTGCCATGACGCGTGAGGAGCTTTTTCTTGTGTGTGCCGGAATGCTCAATGAGCTGCGGGATGGGCATACCAATCTTTCAGCACCATGGGAAACCAGTTATTATCGGCAGTGGTGGAGTGATTATCCGCAGAACTATGACGGACGGCTGATCGAGGAACATTATTTCAACTTTAATTACCGTCAGGTGACCGGAGTGAAATACGGTGTACTGCCGCGTGGTAATATCGGATATATGGGATACAGTTCGTTTGCAGTACCGATAGGAGAGGGTAATCTTGATGCTATATTCGCTTATCTTGCCACATGCGATGGACTGGTGATAGATATACGCGATAATGGGGGGGGCAACATGGATATGGTTAACCGTATCGTAGCTCGTTTTATAACATCGTCTGTCACCGCCGGATATATGATACACAAGACAGGACCTGGCAGAGACGATTTCTCAAAGCCGTTTGAATATCGTATTGATCCTGCGCCACAGGGACGCATGATGTGGATGAAACCGGTGGTGGTTCTTACCAACCGCTCCACCTTTAGCGCCGCCAATAACTTTGTATCGATAATGCAATATCTTCCACAGGTTAGGATTGTGGGAGCGCGTACCGGTGGTGGCAGCGGCATGCCGTTCTCAAGCGAGATACCGTGTGGATGGGGGGTGAGATTCTCGGCCTGTTCTGTTCTTGATGCAAAGGGAAATACTACGGAGTTTGGTATAGATCCCAGCGAAGGATGTGCTGTAGACCTTGATCCGGTGATTGCTCTGGAAGGGCGGGATACGATGCTGGAGTTTGCAATAGATCTTCTGGCAAACTGATATATTTTTATTTTTGGCAGTATATCATGATATGAAACAGATAGTTCTGACTCTGATGATGTTGTTGGGCGTGTCCGGTATGCGGGCTGAGCTTAGCGTCAGCCTGCTCACTCTTTCACCGGGACGTGATATATATGAACTTGAAGGACACAGTGAGTTGAGATTTACAGACAGCGATCGTGATCTTGATATGACTGTAGGCTGGGGGGTATTTGATTTTGATTCTCCCGGATTCGTATATCGTTTTGTAAAGGGAGATACTGACTATATGGCTGCGTCGAGGCCTTATTCCGATTTTCTGCGTATTAATAGCTTTTACGGGCGCCGTGTCACAGGCCAACGTCTCGATCTCGATTCTATTGAGGCTGAGCGACTGCTCGCGCTTGTTGAGCAGAATCTTCTGCCGGAGAATAGGGTGTATCGCTATAATTATGTCAGGGACAACTGTGCAACCCGACCGCTCGAACTTGTGGAACGTGCTATCGGAGAGTCGCTTGTCTATTCTCGCGGTGATTCGTTGGACGGTGCTACATGGCGTAGAGAGATGACACGGTATCATGCCAATTATCCATGGTACCAGTTTGGTATAGATCTGGCTCTGGGTAGTGGCCTTGACAGGCCTGTAAATGCTCGGGAGCGATGTTATGCTCCTGTTTTTATGAGCCGGTACATGCAGGAGGCCGTACGGTCAGACGGCAGGTCTATAGTGAAAGGAGATCCGGAAGTGATACTGGAGGGTACCGCCGACGGTGGTCCGGCAGGCATGACTATGTGGTGTCTCACACCAATGTCTGTGTCCTGTGTGTGTCTGTTGCTGACAGCTCTGGTGGCATATAGGGATATCAGGCGGAGCCGCAGACCTTCTAAGTCGTTGTACACTATTCTTTATGGCCTTGGTTCGCTGGCCGGATCTGTGCTTACATTCCTGATGTTCTTTTCTACCCACGAGGCCACAAGCCCCAACTGGCTGTATCTTTGGTTGAACCCATTGTGTGCCGTAGGTGTTATAAGCGTATGGTTAAAAAATTACAATCGTGTGGTTTATTTCTATCAAATTGTTAATTTTGTGGCTTTAATAATATTGATAGCAATAGGTCTCGCACGTGTACAGAATTTCAATGATGCCGATTATCCGTTGATAGTAAGTTTCCTGATCACTGCAGGCGAGTATATATATTTGTATAGATGTCACATAAAATCAACAAGCCCGTCAAAGGTCGTGTAGCCACAGTTCTGGCAGCATCGATAGTAACATTGTCGATGTCGGCCCAGACTCCGTTGCCACGTCCCAACTTCGTTGTGGGAGTGATGATTGACGGACTGTCGATGGAATATCTTCAGCTTCTGCAAGGATACTTTGGTGACGGTGGCTTCAGGCGTTTGATGAATGACGGTGTCACGATCACTGATCTTGATTACGGGACTACAGTTGACGCTCCTGCGGCTGCAGCCATAGCTTTCACCGGAGCTGTTCCTGCGGTAAACGGTATCGGAAGCAGCCATGTATATGACAGCGAGAGTCGTCTGACCCGCCCCGTATTCTATGATCCGACGGTCTTAGGCAATTATACTGATGAGACTGTGTCTCCTGCCGCACTTCTGGTATCGACGATCGGTGACGAACTGAGGATTGATGCCGGCGGACTTGGATATGTATATGCTTTGTCTCCCGATCAGGCTACAGCAATTATATTGGGCGGGCATGCCGGTAACAGCGCCAGCTGGATCAATGATGTGACCGGTAACTGGGCGACTACTACTTTTTATCACGACACTCCAAGGATGCTGGCTGTGCGCAACAGACTGCAGCCATTGTCGGTCAGACTCGATACGATTGCTTGGACCAACAGCATGGCTGTAGACCGTTATCCGGATCTTCCCGGCTATAAGAAAGCCTATCCGATGCGAAATACTTTCCTGCGCAAGGATCCGGCGCGCTACAAGGCTTTCAAGGCTTCTGCTCCTGTCAATACAGAGGTTACAGATCTCGCTGCCGAGTATATCAGAACACTGTCGCTGGGTACAAGGGAAGCAATGGATATGCTCAACGTGTCGTATACGGTCCAGCCGTATGATTACACAAGTGATGCTGATGGCCGTCTGGAGCAGATGGATTTATATCTGCGGCTTGACCGTGACCTGCAGCGTCTGTTCAGTGCTATTGATGCCGGTCCGGGAATGAGTAACACAATGGTGTTTGTAGCCGGGACCCCACGTCGTACCCGCTCACGTCGCGATGATGAACGGTGGTCGATACCTCATGGCGAGTTTTCTCCCCGACGTGCCATGGCATTGCTTAACGTGTATCTTATAGCCCGACATGGAAACGGTGAGTGGATAAACGGTTATCATGACCGTCAGATATACCTGAATCATGACCTGATAAAGCAGAATAACCTTGATGAGGCCGATGTCCGCACCGATGTGGCGCAGTTCCTGACCAGAATGGCCGGAGTCACTGATGCCTATACGCTTGATGATGTTATCAACCTCAAAGCTGGTGTAAATCCACAGGCTGTGCGCAACAATACCGTGATCGAAAAGGCCGGAGATGTGTTCATTACTGTAGCTCCGGGATGGGAGGTTGTTGATCAGGGAAGTGATTTTACGTTGCCGATGGTGGAGCGTAGCGGCGGAACTTCGGCTCCGGCGTTCATTCTGTTGCCAAATCTCAGAAAAACCACCATAACAACGCCTGTTGATGCGCGTGTTCTGGCTCCGACTGTTGCCGGGGTGTTGCGCATACGTTCACCCAATGGTGCTTCGCTCCCTCCGATCAGATTTTAATATGATTGAAAAAAAGGAACATAG
>CAJUBL010000093.1 GCA_910584665.1 uncultured Muribaculaceae bacterium
AAATACGCCGGTAAGATCCTCCAAAACAAAGTGATATTAATTTTAAACAGTTTCTAAGAATTTAAAACCGTACTTCAGAGCCGGATGACATACTTATGCCGACCGGCCATTACCTCGGCCGGCTCAAAAAATTGCCGGCCTCTTATTTTTTATATTTGCCATTTTGATTACCTTTGTGCCAAACTAAACAATAAACAGACTAATCATAAGAATATGGCAACAAAACCCTTCAGATATCAGGAAATGTTCCCGTTGGGACCTGACAATACTGAGTATTATCACCTCACAGGCGACTACGTCAGAGTCGAGAACTGGAACGGCCACGAGATGCTGGTGGTCGATCCGGAAGCGCTCACTGTCCTTACAAACCAGGCGACACACGACAACGCCTTCATGTTGCGCCGCGAACACAACGAGATGGTAGCCAGAATTCTCCATGATCCGGAAGCAAGCGCCAACGACAAGTACGTAGCCCTCACCATGCTCCGCAACGCCGAGATAGCCGCCAAAGGACAGCTTCCGTTCTGTCAGGACACAGGCACAGCCATATGCCACGCCACAAAGGGGCAACAGGTATGGACCGGATGCGATGACGAGGAGAAGATCTCATACGGAGTCTACAAGACATACACCGAGAATAACCTGCGTTACTCACAGAACGCCCCGCTCAACATGTACGACGAGGTAAACACCGGTTGCAATCTCCCCGCCCAGATCGATATCCACGCAGGTCAGGGTGACGAATACCACTTCCTGTTTGTCGCCAAAGGCGGCGGTTCCGCCAACAAAACATACCTCTATCAGGAGACCAAGGCCACGATCAACCGCAAGACACTCGTACCGTTCCTCGTCGAAAAGATGAAGACACTCGGTACCGCAGCATGTCCCCCATACCACATAGCGTTCGTCATAGGAGGCACATCTGCCGAAAAGAACCTCGAGGTAGTAAAGAAAGCATCTGTCAAATACCTTGACTCACTCCCTACAAGCGGCAATGAACTCGGACACGCTTTCCGTGATATCGAACTCGAGAAACAGCTCCTCGAAGCATCCCGAAACATCGGCCTCGGAGCCCAGTTCGGAGGAAAATACTTCGCACACGACATCCGTGTCATCCGACTGCCACGTCACGGTGCATCATGCCCGATAGGAATGGGTGTATCATGCTCGGCCGACCGTAACATCAAAGCCAAAATCGACCGTAACGGACTATGGATCGAAAAGCTCGACTCCAATCCCGGTGAGCTGATCCCCGACGAAATGCGTCAGGCCGGCGAGGGAGACGTAGTCAGAATCGACCTCGACCGCCCTATGAGCGAAGTTCTCAAAGAACTCACCAAGTATCCCGTATCGACGCGTCTGTCTCTCAGCGGCACAATCATTGTAGCACGCGACATAGCCCATGCCAAAATCAAGGAACGTCTCGACAACGGAGAGCCCATGCCGCAATATCTCAAGGATCACCCCTTATACTATGCCGGACCGGCAAAAACGCCTCAGGGAATGCCATCCGGATCATTCGGTCCCACAACCGCAGGCCGCATGGACCCATACGTCGACCAGTTCCAGGATGCCGGAGGATCGATGGTGATGATAGCCAAAGGCAACCGCTCCAGACAGGTAACAGATGCCTGCCACAAGCACGGAGGATTCTATCTCGGCTCCATCGGCGGCCCCGCAGCCGTACTGGCCGCCAACTCGATAAAAAGCGTCGAGCTTCTGGAATATCCCGAACTGGGCATGGAAGCCATCTGGAAAATCAAGGTCGAAGACTTCCCGGCCTTCATCCTCGTCGACGACAAAGGCAACGACTTCTTCACCGAGATACAGGCAAAATGTGCCGGATGCACACTTGCTGAATAAAATTCGCAGACAACCGGAAAAACATACATTCACAGAGCAATATCGCGATTTAAGTCAAAAACTTTTGAATATTAGAAAAAAGTTTCTTAAATTTGCACTCCGAAACTGCGAAATAATAACAAGTAAACATATAAGGCAATGAAAAGAACATTCCAACCCTCTAACAGAAAAAGAGTTAACAAGCACGGTTTCCGCGAAAGAATGTCAACCCCCGATGGCCGCAAGGTGCTTGCACGCCGTCGCGCCAAAGGCCGCGCCCGCCTCACCGTCTCTGACTCTATCGCCGGCAAGTAAGCTTGAGCGACAACTATCAGATACAAAAAATCACCGTCACAGGGACCGCACCCCCTCGACGGTGATTTTTATTTACATGTTAAATTAAATCAAATCCATAGTCCTGCCAGCCTCAGATATTGATAACGACACAAGTTATTTGTATCTTTGACTACGTCTTAGACACTTCCGCCCGGCAAATTCAAAATAAATTTTGATTTGCTCTCGACTTATCCGTATCTTTGACTTCGTCTTAGATACTCACGCTCGGCAAATTCAAAATAAATTTTGATTTGCTCTCGACTTATCCGTATCTTTGTTCCGAATTTAGATATAATAATGATCACGCAGACACTCGACAACAATAAGATAAAACAACTGAGCCGGCTCATAGCCGGATGCGACCGCGTCGTCATTACATGTCACATCGCCCCGGACGGCGATGCGGTGGGATCATCACTCGCCCTGTGCCACATGCTGACAGACCTGGGAAAAGAAGCGCACATTGTCACCCCCGACATGTTCGCCTCAAACCTCTACTATCTTCCCGGAGCAAAAGACATTGTCACATACTCCCGCTACGAAGAGTTCGCGATACAGCTGATTGACCAGGCCGGACTCATCTTCTGCCTCGACTACAACTCGCTGAAACGGATCGATAAACTTGAACAGCACATACTGCGGTCAAAGGCACCCAAGGTAATGATTGACCACCACCTTGATCCGGAAGACTTCCCCTCTCTCGTCATATCACATCCTGAAGAATCATCAACATCTATACTTCTGTTCAAGGTTTTCGCCGCAATGGGGCTGTTGCCGCTTGTAGACAAAAAGATAGCCTCATGCATCTATGCAGGCATGATGACCGATACCGGCAATTTCTCTTACAACTCCAATAACCCAGACATATACCGTATCATATCCAGACTCGTTGAATGTGGTATCGACAAAGACAAACTCTATACCCACATCATCAACACCTCGACACTCTCACGTCTGCGCATCAACGGGTATGCCGTGAGCCGGAAGATGAAGATTTATCCAGAACACCGGGCCGCACTCATCACTCTCACACGAGACGAACTCAACAGCATGGACTACAAAAAAGGTGATACAGAGAGTCTTGTCAATATACCCCTGCAACTTCCCGATGTAATATACTCCGTATTCCTGCGCGAAGAAACCGACTACATAAAAGTATCTGCCCGCTCCAAAGGATCTTTTCCGGTCAACAGACTATGTAGCGAGCACTTCAATGGCGGCGGACACCGCAATGCAGCCGGAGGCGAGTTTTATGGGACCATGGAAGAGTGTATTTCAACATTCGAATCATCGCTCGACGCCAACGACGCCATGCTTCCGCCCAAAAAGAATTAACAATCCACCAAGCACAGATATTCCAAAAACAATACAATGACTATACTAAAACATATCAGTTTCCTGGCCGCCATAACCGTCTCAGCATTGTCGGCAATATCTCTCCAGTCATGTAACGACACCAAAAGCTACGCAGAGCGCCTGCAGGATGAGAACAAAGCTATCAACCTGTACCTCAGCGACTATAAAGTAGAAAACAGCATACCCGAAGACGAAAACTTCGAGATCGGCCCGGACGCTCCATTCTACCGTCTCGACGAAGAGGGTAACGTCTTCATGCAGGTACTGCGTCCCGGTGACCGTGAGAACAACAAAGCCTCGGACGACGAGCTCATATACTTCCGCTTCACGCGCTACAACCTCCTCTATTACTATAACTACGGTGAGATGATAGGAGAAGGCAATGCCGAAGACATGAACTACAGCCCTACCAGCTTCAGGTTCAATAACACAACATTGTCCTCATCAACCCAATACGGCTCCGGAATACAGATGCCTCTCAACTACCTCGGTGTCGACTGCGAGGTAAACATCATCGTAAAGTCACAGTACGGCTTCACGAGCGAGATGTCGACCGTAAGCCCGTACCTCTACAACATCCGATATTTCTACCCGATGAGTAATTAACCATACTTGACTTATAATCATGTCACTTATCAAATCAATCTCAGGTATACGAGGCACCATCGGAGGTCGCCCCGGTGACGGTCTGAGCCCCGTCGATATAGTTAAGTTCACAGCCGCATACGCCACATTCATACGTCGCACATGTCCGCTGAAAAGCAATACAATCGTCGTAGGACGTGACGCACGCCTCTCGGGCCATATGGTGTACAATCTCGTAGCCGGAACACTCACTGCCATGGGCTATGACGTAGTAAACATAGGTCTTGCATCGACTCCGACCACCGAAATAGCCGTGACAATGGAAGGTGCGTGTGGCGGCATCATACTCACCGCATCACACAACCCGATGCAGTGGAACGCACTTAAACTGCTCAACCACAACGGTGAGTTTCTAAATGATGCCGAGGGCAAAGAAGTGCTTGCCATCGCCGCTGCCGACAATTTTGATTTCGTACCGGTAGACTCTCTCGGCCACGAATTCATCAACGGGACATACAATAAAAAACATATAGACAGCGTACTTGCACTCGACCTCGTCGACACCGAAGCAATCGCCGACGCCGACTTTACGGTAGCCGTCGATGCTGTCAACTCGGTAGGCGGCATCGTCATCCCTCAGTTGTTACGCGCACTTGGAGTCCGGAATGTCATAGAACTCAACTGCGAGCCAAACGGAAAATTCGCCCATACACCCGAGCCAATCCCCGAGAACCTCACACAGATATCCGACCTCATGAAAAAAGGCATCGCCGATGTCGGATTCGTCGTCGATCCCGACGTCGACCGCCTCGCCATAGTCATGGAGAACGGTGAGATGTTTGTCGAGGAATACACCCTCGTAGCTGTGGCCGACTATGTATTGTCCCATACACCGGGTTCTACTGTGTCAAATCTCAGTTCATCACGCGCGTTGCGTGATGTCACCCGAGCTCACGGCTGCGAATACAATGCGGCTGCCGTCGGTGAGGTTAATGTAGTCACCAGGATGAAAGAAACCGGAGCCGTCATAGGCGGCGAAGGCAACGGAGGCGTCATCTACCCCGCCTCCCATTATGGCCGCGACGCCCTTGTTGGTGTAGCCTTATTCCTCACCCTGCTCGCCAGATCGGGCAAAAAGGTTACCGAATTAAAGAAAACCTATCCCGCCTACTCTATCTCAAAGAATAAAATCGAGCTGACTCCGGAGATAGACGTTGACGCTCTTCTCGAGGCAGTGAAACAGAGATACGCCGGAGAACAGATTACCGATATCGATGGCGTAAAGATCGACTTCGAGGACTCATGGGTCCACCTGCGCAAGAGCAACACCGAACCTATCATACGCATCTATTCCGAAGCTTCCTCAACCGAAAAGGCCGATGCCCTCGCCCGATCAGTCAAAGAAGTGATCGCCGGTCTCGTCAAGTAACTCAACGTAATCAACCTCTAACAAAAAAAGGATGCGGCGTAAAATTACCGATACCGCATCCTTTTGTTTTTTTTCCCTGATGAAAAACCTTTTCACATTTATATCGGCAGTGTTTTTATCGGCAACGCAGATTTTTGCCGGTGAAGGGCTTGTAAAAATCGCCGCCGGGTGCATACGTGCAACACCTTCACACTCAAGCGAGCTTGTATCACAGGCAGTCATGGGCACTCCGCTGAGACTTCTTGACAACGACAGCGGATGGTGGCTCGTAGAGACACCCGAAGGATATCAAGGCTACATGATTTCGACTTCGGTACAGCCGCTCGACTCCATGTCAATGCACCGATGGAGAGAATCACCCCGCATAATGTTTACCGATATCTATACAGGACGCATTCTGTCGACCGACAGCCCTGGCACCCCCATATCGGACATTCATGCCGGATCAGTACTTGAAGTGACAGGTTACAGTCCCGACGACAGCATCGACGTGAAAATGCCCGACGGACGTCGTGGACGGCTGTCATCAGGATCAACGACACCTCTCGGTTCGATGGGAACTCAGGAACCCGATACCGATGCAGTCATTACCATGGCCCGTGCTCTCATGGGAACATCCTATCTGTGGGGCGGAACCACACCGGCCGCCATGGACTGCTCGGGACTGGCCAAAATATGCTACCTCAACCAGGGAATAATATTACAGCGCGACGCAAGCCAGCAAGCCGTCACAGGAAAAATTCTGGGGACTGACTACAACGAGTATCGTAAAGGAGATCTCGTGTTTTTTAAAAGCGCGGCCACCGGTAACATCGTCCATGTAGGCATCTACGACCACGACGGGTTGTACGTACACTCCTCGGGCCGGGTCAAGGTCAATTCGCTCGACCCGGAGTCACCGCTATACATCCCGTCCAACATCCTCGCTTCGGCCTGCCGCATCACAGGCAACATCGGCACCCCAGGCATAACTCCCATAACCTGTAGCCGTGCCTACTTCAACATTAAGCCACCGGTATCGCTCACTGCCATAGTCGAAGAGCTACGCAGTACGACTCCGCATCCGACCTATTACACTCGCCTCACCCCGGGTACCGGTGCCTCCGCCCCCTATAAACCATCCACCTTGGAAATAGTGCTCGACTGCGTGTTCAGCCTCCTCACCGAATAATGTCTCCCAAATCGACAACCATATGAATAAAATCAGATTAGTTTGCGAAAATTGAATATATCGCTTAACTTTGTAGATTGATGATGCAGCCATTCATTGACATAATGCTCAGCGGTATCCTCATAGGTGTCCTCGTATCGGCTCCCATGGGTCCCGTAGGTATGCTCTGTATCCAGCGCACTCTTAACAAAGGTCGCTGGGCCGGTTTCTTTACCGGTATCGGCGCCGGTTTCAGCGATCTGTTCTACTGCCTGCTGACAGGCCTCGGACTATCATTTGTACAAGGTTTCATCGAAGATAACTCCCTGCTGCTGCAGATCGTGGGAAGTTTCGCACTGATTGGTTTCAGCA
>CAJUBL010000094.1 GCA_910584665.1 uncultured Muribaculaceae bacterium
TTAATCAGACAATAAAATTTTAATTTTAACTAATTTTAAGAGACACTAGTGATGTCTGTTTGTTGGAGTCGGAGAACAACTCAGTTTTAATGGTTCCTCCGTTATTATAATAAATAGCGTATTTATCGTTGAAAACGAACATCAGATCCATTAGCCCGTCATTATTATAGTCGGCCGAAAACACTTTCTTAGGTTCGGATGGAAATATAAACGAGTATCTGGTATCAGAAACAGACCAGACAGAATTAGATCCGGCATGTCCGAGGTGTTCTATAAATGTAGCGTTATATCTGCCATTGATGTTTTTTGTTTCAATATCTATTATTTCATCTTTACCGTCTCCGTCAAAATCAGCAATTGTGAATATAGAAGACGACTTTCCGTTGACTATAAAGCCATCTTTGATATTATTCTTTTTTCCGACAACATCTTTTCCCCAGATTATCCAATAAAGACTGTTGGGAGATGATGTATATGAAAATACAAAATCATTGTATCCGTCACCATCCAGATCAATTATTGCGGGTGTATCAAATGAAGATAAAGAGAATGTTTTTAAGTCGCTTACGATTCCCGGAATGACAAATCTTAGCGGCTCTTCAAATGTTATATTATAGGATGTAATCTTTTTGCTTAATGACGTGTATAGATATGTCTCTGCTCCTATATTTCCATTCTTGTTTATCATGGCAAATGATATCTTTATGATATCACTTATGCCATCTCCGTTTAAATCGGATGAGAAAAACATTGTATTGCATTCCGTTGCATACGGTTCTGAAAATCCGATCTCACCCCTTAATGTACGATATTGTGTCTTTCCTGATATCGGATTCCAGTTAAATGTTACCGGAGATTTTGAATTTCCATCTTCTGTCTGAAGTGTTACCAGTTTTAGTCGTGTGAACTTACAGTTGCTGTTATCCAGATCATTATTATAGTCAAATACATATCTGCGATATACAGAAGAGGATGTCCGGGTTGTAATAGATTTCAGGCATATATCCATACACCCTTTAACACCGTTAACTGTAAAATAGCGCTTATTGTTGTTCAGGTATTTGTATTCAAAGTAAATAGAACTGTGTGGTTTGCCGGGAAAAGCCTCATTCATACCATATGTAATAAGGCTTGGGTATACCATCATACTTCTTCTGTCATACCCATATGTAATATAGTTTCCATTAGAGTCTGTAGCCCGGCTTATATACCATTCGGCGATGCATTTTTCCCGTGAACTGCTGTAAAATTCATTCGCAGATGAGGATGATGTGCCATATTCATATGCTATGCCGTTGTCTATGACAGAAAACCATGTTTTCTCATTGTCGTCTTCATCATAATCATTATGCCTTGTGACAATTGTAAACGGACTTCCTTCCACGGAATATTTATTGTCTCCGGTAGGAATCATACGCTGGCCATCCAGAAGATAAGAGTCATTATCGGTATATGTGATACCTTTGTAATCATTGTCATAGAAAAGACTTTTCCCCGCTCGTGTTATAACTGAGATACCTGTGATATTTATTCCGTAACCAACGAGTCCGTAATTTAATAACTGGCTGTTATAGGAAATGCCTAATTGCGGCGTGAATTGATGTTTGGGCATTTCTATGTTAAAATCATAAGTGGCAGCGCCTGCATCGGTTATGTTGTAATTTCCAAAAACAGAACCGGATCCATAGCCATCGTCGCTGTTGAGAAAAATCGGGCTTGGCGGAACCCGTTCGATCATTCCCGGTAACACTTCCGAACATTCCATTGAAATGGTTATTGCTGAATGTGTGGCTATCATTATGGATGTTCTATGCCTTGTGTCAGTGCTGTCGGCAACAATCGGATCTGTTGTGTCGGTCTCATTGTCAGCGATTTCATCAGATAAATTTGTGTAAATAATTTCATATGTCCCTGGATACAGTATCAGTATATCTTCCCCTTCTTTATTATCAATGGTATATCTGTCATCTGATTGTCTGGCAGCATGCCATGAAAACTGTTTATATCGTTTGCTTTCGCCATTCTCGATTCGGTTTAAACGTACGTTGATTTCAGGATTTTGTGGCGGTGTCACGTATGGCATGCCGACATAATAATAAAATGTATCACATTTAAGTTTTACAACAGTGGTGTCTGATACCATTATGTCCCGTTTCGATTTTGTCTCGTCGATATAATTATAATATTGTAGTAAAGATACCGATTCTGTGTTGCCGATTATCAGATCTATATAAGGTTCAGCAGGATCTGTCTGATCATCCAGGGATGTATCAACAATATCGTGACTATTGGAATCGCTTGCGTAGATACTTGTCATGCAAGTAGCCATGACGAATAATAGTGTTGCAAAAAAATCAGGTATAGATCTGTACATTGTGATAACTGTTTTATTGTTTGATGATTTTACAGCTTACACAATTGTCATCAGTCACGACGTTGACAATGTATATCCCATTTACTTCATCAGAGATATTTAATTCAGTAACAGGGCCTGATATTTTCTCGGTCAGAATCATCTGACCGGAAGTTTTATGTATATAAACCAATGTCTGTTGCTGTTCGTTGTAACCAGTTGCTTCTATTCTTATGATTCCGGATGTCGGATTAGGTCCTATTTTTATGGATCCGTCAAAAAGAGATATGTTTGAGGTTACATGACGAGGTGCCGTTTTCTGCTTTTCCGGCATTGAATTTGGAGTATACAGCATTCTGACCGTTCTGTTACCATTTTCATCGTAATTTAATCTGACAACTCGGGATGTTGTTTCGGAAGAAAGCGTAAGTATCCATGTCAGTAAGCATGAAAATAATGTAAGAAATCTTGTCATAATGATATTTTGTCGGTGATTTTGCAAATATAAATAAAAAAACATGAAATGTGCGTAAATTTGCTAAACATTTCTTATTATTTCGCAGTGTGGAGTGATTGTCTGTAATTGCGCGGAGTCGAGGTCTGGAAGATAGAATAAGCCGAGAGATAATCAATATCAGTCTTGAACCGGAATGTCAGCTCCGCGTCTAATTGTTTTTGAGTATTAAAATGATGAAAAAAAGTGCGATTTGTGGGTGATGTCGTACATTTTTAGTAATTTCGCACCGTTAATGCGTATTCATACGCAGTACTGTATGAGACTAATTCTAAACCAATAGATAATTTGATTATGAGTAAAGAAAAAAAATTCTTGACTTGTGACGGTAACCAGGCCGCTGCCCACGTGAGCTACATGTTCAGCGAGGTGGCCGCCATTTACCCGATCACCCCTTCGTCGACAATGGCTGAATATGTTGACGAGTGGGCTGCCGCAGGTCGCAAGAACATCTTTGGCGAGACTGTACTGGTTCAGGAGATGCAGTCAGAGGGTGGCGCCGCCGGTGCTGTGCACGGTTCGCTTCAGGCCGGTGCCCTGACCACTACCTATACCGCTTCTCAGGGTCTTCTGCTGATGATTCCAAATATGTACAAGATTGCCGGAGAGCAGTTGCCGTGTGTTTTCCACGTTTCGGCCCGTACGATCGCATCTCATGCACTCTCGATATTCGGTGACCATCAGGATGTGATGTCTGTACGTCAGACTGGCTTTGCTATGCTTGCCGAGGGTTCGGTACAGGAGGTTATGGACCTCTCCGGTGTCGCACATCTGTCTACCATCAAGAGCCGTATACCGTTTGTGAACTTCTTTGACGGTTTCCGTACATCTCACGAGATACAGAAGATCGAGCAGATCGATCAGGAAGATCTCGCTCCCCTGCTTGACCGTGAGGCTGTGGCCGATTTCCGCCGCCGCGCCCTTACTCCCGAAGCCCCGGTTGCCCGTGGTATGGCCGAGAACGGTGACGTATTCTTCCAGCATCGTGAGTCCTGCAACACAGCCTATGAGGCCGTTCCCGGGATCGTGGAGAACTATATGAAGGAGATCTCGAAGATCACCGGGCGTAACTATGGCCTGTTCAATTACTACGGAGCTCCCGATGCCGACCGCGTTATCATCGCTATGGGTTCTGTAACTCAGGCTGCCCAGGAGGCTATCGATCATCTCACCGCACAGGGAGAGAAAGTAGGTCTCGTTGCCGTTCATCTCTATCGCCCGTTCTCGGCTAAGCATTTCCTTGCCGCCGTTCCCGCCACAGCTAAGCGTATAGCCGTTCTCGACCGTACAAAGGAACCGGGAGCCAATGGCGAGCCTCTGTTGCTCGACGTCAAGGACTGCTTCTATGGTAAGGCTGACGCTCCCGTTATTGTGGGTGGCCGTTATGGTCTCGCCTCAAAGGATACTACTCCTGCCGCCATAATCTCGGTGTTCGAGAACCTGGCTCTGCCGCAGCCTAAGGATCGCTTTACCGTAGGCATCGTTGACGACGTCACATTCACATCGCTTCCTCTCAAGGAGGAGATCGCACTCGGCGGCGAAAGCACATACGAGGCTAAATTCTATGGCCTTGGTGCCGACGGTACCGTAGGTGCCAATAAGAACTCGGTGAAGATCATCGGTGACAACACCGACAAGTACTGTCAGGCCTATTTCGCCTACGACTCGAAGAAGTCGGGTGGTTTCACCTGCTCTCATCTCCGTTTCGGTGACGATCCGATACGTTCGACCTACCTTGTGAACACCCCCAACTTCGTCGCATGTCATGTTCAGGCCTACCTGCACATGTATGATGTGACACGCGGTCTGCGTGACGGCGGTACATTCCTGCTCAACACCATCTGGGAGGGCGAGGAACTGGCCAAGAACCTCCCCGCCAAGGTCAAGAAATACTTCGCCGACCACAACATCACCGTTTACTATATCAACGCCACTAAGATAGCTCAGGAGATAGGTCTCGGTAACCGTACCAATACCATACTTCAGAGCGCATTCTTCCGTATCACCGAGGTTATCCCCGTTGATCTCGCCGTAGAGCAGATGAAGAAATTCATCGTCAAGAGCTATGGCAAGAAGGGTCAGGACGTTGTCGACAAGAACTATGCTGCCGTAGATCGTGGTGGTGAGTACAGACAGCTCCATGTCGATCCGGCCTGGTCTCAGCTTGCACCCGAGGCTCCCGCAGCCAACGACGATCCCGCTTTCATCAATGAGATAGTACGTCCTATCAACGCTCAGGACGGAGACCTTCTCAAGGTGTCGGCATTCAGGGGAATCGAGGACGGTACCTGGAAGCAGGGCACTGCCGCCTACGAGAAGCGCGGTGTTGCAGCCTTTGTTCCTGAGTGGCTCGAGGAGAACTGTATACAGTGTAACAAGTGTGCCTATGTCTGCCCGCACGCCGCCATACGTCCGTTTGTGCTTGACGCCGCCGAGATGTCGGCCGCTCCGTTTGCCGAGGACAGGACACTGCCAGCTATCGGCAAGACCATGGCCGGAATGCGCTTCGTTCAGGCTGTCGATGTCCTCGACTGCCTCGGATGCGGCAACTGTGTTGACGTCTGCCCCGGAAAGAAAGGCGTGAAGGCACTCCGGATGAAACCCCTCGAGACCCAGCTTGACCATCAGACAGAATGGGATTACTGCGTGAAGAAAGTCGCTTCAAAGCAGAATCTCGTCGACATCAAGGCCAACGTCAAGAACAGCCAGTTCGCTACTCCGCTCTTTGAGTTCTCAGGTGCATGTTCCGGTTGCGGAGAGACACCGTATGTCAAACTCATCAGCCAGCTCTTCGGTGATCACGAGATGGTTGCCAACGCTACCGGATGCTCGTCGATCTATTCAGGTTCGGTTCCGTCTACTCCCTATACTACCAACGCTCAGGGACATGGTCCTGCATGGGGTAACTCGCTCTTCGAGGACTTCGCCGAGTTCGGTCTCGGCATGACAATCGCCAACGAGAAGATGACCGAGCGTCTTGCCGGCTTCATGAAAGATGCCACCGAGTGTCCCAAGTGCTGTGACGAGATCAAGAAGCTTGCCGCAGAGTGGCTCGAGCTCCGTGACAACGCGGCCGAGACACGTCGTATCGCCGACGCTCTCATTCCGCTCTGCGAGGCCTGCGGTTGTGATACATGCAACAATATCCTATCGCTCAAGGGCTTCATTGTAAAGCGTTCACAGTGGATCATAGCCGGTGACGGCGCCGCCTACGATATAGGTTTCGGCGGTCTTGACCACGTCCTCGCTTCGGGCAAGAACGTTAATGTTCTCGTTGTCGACACCGAGGTTTACTCCAACACCGGCGGACAGGCATCGAAAGCTACTCCTATCGGTGCTATCGCCAAGTTTGCCGCCGCCGGCAAGCGTGTCCGCAAGAAAGACCTCGGTCTTATCGCCACCACCTACGGCTATGTCTACGCCGCACAGGTTGCAATGGGCGCCGATCAGGCCCAGACTCTTAAGGCTATACGCGAGGCCGAGGCCTATGACGGTCCATCGATCATCATAGCCTATGCCCCCTGTATCAACCACGGTCTGAAAGCCGGTATGGGCAAGTCCCAGCAGGAAGAGGCCAACGCAGTCGCATGCGGTTACTGGCACCTGTGGCGTTACAACCCTGCCGTTGAGGCCGAAGGACAGAATCCGTTTACCCTTGACAGCAAGGAACCCAACTGGGACGAGTTCGAAAACTTCCTCAAGGGCGAGG
>CAJUBL010000095.1 GCA_910584665.1 uncultured Muribaculaceae bacterium
TTGTGACTCATACAGGATTCAAACCTGTAACCTTCTGATCCGTAGTCAGATGCTCTATTCAGTTGAGCTAATGAGCCATGCTCGATTCCTCGCATTTGCGACTGCAAAGTTAAACCTATTTTCTGAAACAGCCAAATTTTTTTGCGAAAAAAAATTGATTGAAGAATTTTTTCGTTAATTGTTGTAAAGGCGGGATATTAGTATTAATTTTGTAGCCAGGTGACGGTCTGTCCGTTAACATCGACATATGCCTGCAGGGTTTCAGGTATAACGGCTATACTATTAAATATTATATACAATTCAAACTATATCATTTAATAACATCAATCTCTTATGTGGTTAACTAACTCATCTTTAGGCAGGAAACTCGTGATGGCCATCACCGGAGTGTGCCTCGTCCTATTTGTTACGTTTCACTGTCTGATGAACAGTGTGGCCATCCTGTGGCCCGCAGCCTACAACCAGATCTGCCTGTTTCTGGGTGCCAACTGGTATGCCCTGGTAGCATCGGCCGGACTGGCTCTGTTATTCATCATTCATATTCTGTATGCCCTGTGGCTGACAATCCAGAACCGCAAGGCCCGTGGTAACAACCGTTACGCGGTAGTTTCCAAACCCAGACAGGTAGAATGGGCTTCCCAGAACATGCTTGTGCTCGGCATCGTAGTGCTGGCATTTCTGGCATTGCACATGATACAGTTCTGGGGACGCATGCAGCTCGCCGAGATCCTCGGTCAGCACGAACCCGATCCCGCCAACGGTATCTACTTCATCAACCAGGCTTTCGGATGCTGGCTTACGCCAGTATGCTATGTCATCGGTTTCATCGCTCTCTGGTTCCATATGACACACGGCTTCTGGTCGATGTTCCAGTCGGCAGGCTGGGATAATGACACATGGCTGCCCCGCCTCAGAAAATTCGGCAACTGGTGGACATCTGTTGTGATAGCACTGTTCATTGCTCAGGCTGTTGTATTCACCATGCGTGCCAATCAGGCATGTGACTGCGGGATCTCCAGCGAGTGGAACGCTCTTGCAGGTGAACGCTGTGGCGTGTCCGAATGCGGAATTGTGATCATAGATAGCTGTGAGGCAACTTGTGAGAATAACGAAAATACCAACGAATAATCTATTTTTCAGACAATGGCAGACATTAAGAATCTCGAAGGGATGATTGATTCAACTCCCATCATGAAGGATTTTGCCGATATCGAATCGTCAAAGCTCCCTGAATACCAGATTGACAGCAAGATCCCCGAAGGTCCCGTCGCTGAAAAGTGGACCAACTATAAAGCTCACCAGAAACTTGTCAATCCCGCCAACAAACGTAACCTGGACATTATTGTCGTGGGTACCGGTCTTGCAGGCGCATCGGCAGCTTCAACCCTTGGTGAGATGGGCTTCAACGTGCTCAACTTCTGCATACAGGACTCACCTCGTCGCGCACATTCCATCGCAGCTCAGGGCGGTATCAATGCAGCCAAGAATTACCAGAACGACGGTGACTCGGTATATCGGCTGTTCTATGATACCGTCAAGGGTGGAGACTTCCGTTCACGCGAGGCCAACGTGTACCGCCTTGCCGAAGTATCGAACAATATCATAGACCAGTGTGTACAGCAGGGTGTTCCATTTGCACGCGAATATGGCGGCCTGCTTGCCAACCGTTCGTTTGGCGGCGCCCAGGTATCGCGTACGTTCTATGCCAAAGGTCAGACCGGCCAGCAACTTCTGCTCGGAGCCTATGCCTCGCTTAACCGTCAGATAGAGAAAGGCACTGTCAAGTCGTTCAATCGTCGTGAGATGCTCGATATCGTTATGATCGACGGCCGTGCACGCGGTATTATCGTACGTAATCTCATCACGGGTGAGCTCGAGCGTTATGCCGCCCACGCCGTAGTCCTTGCTACCGGTGGTTATGGACGTACCTTCTTCCTGTCGACCAACGCCATGGGCTGTAACGGCTCGGCCGCCGTACAGGCGTTCAAGAAAGGTGCCTATCTGTCAAACCTGGCTTTCACACAGATTCATCCCACCTGTATCCCCGTTCATGGTGAGGATCAGTCAAAGCTCACCCTCATGAGCGAGTCATTGCGCAACGACGGCCGCATCTGGGTCCCCAAGAAAAAAGAGGACGCAGAGGCTATCCGCGCCGGCAAGAAGAAACCCACCGACATCCCCGACGAGGACCGCGACTTCTATCTTGAGCGCCGTTATCCCGCATTCGGCAACCTCTGCCCCCGTGATATCGCCAGCCGTGCCGCCAAGGAGCGCTGCGATGCCGGTTATGGCGTAGGTACCGGAAATGCAGTTTACCTGGACTTCAAGTACGCTATACAGCGTCTTGGCAAGGATGCTGTCAAAGACCGCTACGGCAACCTCTTCGACATGTATCAGATGATATCTGACGACAATCCTTACGAGACACCGATGATGATCTTCCCCGCCAGCCACTACACCATGGGTGGAATATGGGTCGACTATGAGCTCCAGACTTCGATCAAGGGTCTGTTTGCCATCGGCGAGTGCAACTTCAGTGATCACGGTGCCAACCGTCTCGGTGCTTCGGCTCTGATGCAGGGTCTTGCCGACGGTTATTTCGTGCTCCCGTATACGATGCAGAACTATCTGAGCGACCAGATCAAGGTACCCCATTTCAAGACCGACGCTCCTGAGTTTGATGCTGCCGAAAAGGCTGTCAGGGCCCGTATACAGAAACTGATGAGTATCAGAGGTACCAAATCTCCCGACCAGATCCATAAGCGTCTGGGTCACGTGATGTGGAACCTCGTGGGCATGGGACGCACACTGCAGAGCCTTGTAAAGGCTACAGCCGAGATTGAAGAAGTTCGCAAGGAGTTCTACAGCGACCTGCGTATCGTGGGTAAGGCCGATGACCTCAACACCGAACTTGAAAAAGCACTGCGGCTTGAAGACTTCCTGGTTATTGCCAGGATGATGGCTATCGATGCCCTTAACCGTAACGAGTCATGCGGAGCACACTTCCGTGAAGAGTATCAGACAGCCGACGGAGAAGCCGCCCGTAACGATAAGGACTACATGTATGTAAGCTGCTGGAAGTACACCGGTGACAACGAGAAGCCCATCCTTCTGAAGGAGCCGCTCAAGTACGAGGCCATCCAGGTACAGACCCGCAACTATAAATCATAAACCCACACTAACGTCCAGATAACCCGAAAAGAAAATGGAAAATACAATAACCGTAAACCTGAAGATTTGGCGTCAGCGCGGGCCTAAGGAGAAAGGCAGCTTCGCCAACTATACTGTAGCCAATGTCTCGACTGGCAGCAGCTTCCTCGAGATGCTCGACATGCTCAACCAGCAGCTCATCGACAAGGGCGAGGAGCCTGTTGTCTTTGACAGCGACTGCCGGGAAGGTATCTGTGGTATGTGCTCACTGTATATAAACGGTCACCCGCACGGCCCCGTGCAGGGAATCACAACATGTCAGCTGCACATGCGCAAGTTCAACGACGGCGATACCATCACAATCGAGCCCTGGCGCTCGGCCGCTTTCCCTGTCGTACGCGACCTGATGGTAGACCGCAATGCTTTCGATAAGATCCAGCAGGCCGGCGGATATGTCTCGTTCAACTGTGGCGGCGCACCTGATGCCAACGCAACTCCCATCTCGAAGGAAGTCGCTGACATCGCTATGGATTCGGCCACATGTATCGGTTGCGGCGCTTGCGTAGCAGCCTGTAAGAACGGTTCGGCCATGCTCTTCGTTTCGGCCAAAGTGAGCCAGTTCGCCCTGTTGCCACAAGGTAAGGTTGAACGCGCCCGCCGCGCACGTGCAATGGTCAGAAAGATGGATGAACTCGGATTCGGCAACTGCACAAACACCGGCGCATGTGCCGCCGAATGCCCCAAGAGTATTCCACTGAGCAACATCGCCAGACTGAACCGCGAGTTCATCAAAGCAAAGATCAAAGACTGACAATACAGTAAGTCTGTAATATTACACTCTGAAAGCCCTGCCGGAACACCCTATGATGTTCCCGGCAGGGCTTTCTGTCAGTCATTCATGATTCGGAGCCTGAAACTCAGACCACGTACCCCGATATTCGTTAATGCCGGAGACCGGGGTCTCAGAAACTGTTTAAATTAATATGATGCAGATTTTGAGAGAGATTATCGGATGTATTTTTGTTTGTGATGAGGAAGTGTAGCCGTAGCTACGTGACCGGAGAGCAGACAAAAATACGCCGGTAAGATCCTTAAAAACAAAGTGATATTAATTTTAAACAGTTTCTCAGCTTTTATTGCCCGTCTCGTCAAGATAATCATTGATAAGCGATACAAAACGTGGGCCATAGGCATCACGCTTATGTTCACCTATGCCGTAGCTGTCACCGAAGGCTTCGACCGAACGTGGCTTACTGGCCGCAAGAGCGTGTAACGTCTTGTCTGACATTACCACAAAAGCCGGGACCCTCGATTCGTCAGCTATCTCGCGACGTAAAGTACGGAGTCTCTCGAACAGGATGTGATCTTCCGTATCGGCATTCAGATCGGCAAACAGTATGCCGGCCGAGACTGTCCCGGCCGATCTGTTCGCCGTCGATTTTTTACCCTGCCGCAACTGTGACCTGTCACGCGTATAATCGTGTGAAATCACAGCAAGTTCTACCCGACGCCGACCGAACAGAACCTCCTCACCAAGCGAAGTCACCTTAAGGTGACGGTCCTCGTCATAGGCAATCTCGATAAATCCCATCTGCAGCATCTGCAACAGGTAATCGTTCCAGTCGCGGTATGAGACATCGCGTCCGGCACCATAGGTCTTAATGCGGTCATAACCACGCTCTATGATCTCAGTAGTACAGGCGCCACGAAGTATCTCGACCGTAAGCCTGAATCCGATTTTCTCGTCGGTGCGTCTGATAGCAGACAGAGCTTTCTGTACAAGAACAGTACCGTCAAATCTGACAGGCGGTGTACGGCATACATCACAGTTACAGCAGTCCCGATCACTTGTCTCGCCGAAATAATTGAGCAGAATACGACGCCTGCAGACCTGAGCCTCAGCATATTCCTGCATTCGCCTGAGCTTCTCGAGATTGATTTCCTGCTGCCCGCTATCGTCGGCAAAACTTCTGAGAGTGATCAGATCCTGCAGGTTATAGAACAGTACCGTCTCGGCAGGCAGCGAGTCCCGGCCGCCACGACCTATTTCCTGATAAAAACTCTCAATACTTCTGGGCAGGTTGTAGTGGATGACATACCGCACATTGCTCTTGTCAATACCCATTCCGAAGGCTATCGTCGCCACAACGACATCAATCCGGTCATTGATAAAATCCTCCTGCACCCGGTTACGCTGATCTGCCGATAGCCCGGCATGGTATACACCGGCTGTCACTCCCGCCGACTGCAATTTATAGGCTACGGACTCGGTGGTTTTACGCGACATGCAGTATATTATCCCGCTATCTCCGGGATGACGGGATATAATACTCCTGATCAGGCGCATCTTATCGCTGGC
This sequence comes from uncultured Muribaculaceae bacterium, assembly GCA_910584665.1. Classification (GTDB taxonomy): domain Bacteria; phylum Bacteroidota; class Bacteroidia; order Bacteroidales; family Muribaculaceae; genus JAAVFS01. The sequence continues at coordinate 5,510 of CAJUBL010000095.1, forward strand.
GGTATATCCCCGACGGACATCGAGACTGAGGTTGGGTCTGTCAAACGAACTGATGAACATATTGCCTCCCCTGAGTTCCAGACGGTCCACTATATCGGTTTTCGTAAGTTTGTCGGCAGTGGCTGTAAGAGCCATCACCGGACATTCCGGAAATCGCCGTCTCAACACACTCAGTCTGGTATACTCGGGTCTGAAATCATGACCCCACTGTGATATACAGTGAGCCTCATCAATAGCAAAGAACGAAACTTCGACATTATCATACAACCACTCAAGATCGGCGAGCAGACGTTCCGGCGATGTATACAGCAGTTTGATCTCCCCCGTCTCACACCGGCGCTTTATAGCCGCATTCACGCAGTCATCATTGTTGCTGTTGAGTGCCTCAGCCGATATTCCGTTGCTACGCAGTGCCTCCACCTGATCTTTCATGAGAGAGATAAGAGGCGAGACAACGACAGCTGTTCCGGGCAACATAAGAGCCGGAATCTGGAAGCATATCGATTTACCGCCTCCGGTAGGCATCAGCACAAGAGAATCCTGGCAGTCAAGCATACTCTGTATTATCTCTCGCTGCATAGGACGGAAAGAATCATATCCATAGCAGACTTTCAATATATGTTCCGGAGTCTGTGTCATGACAGCAAAGATACGGATAAGCCGAGAGCAAATCAAAATTTATTTTGAATTTGCCGAGCG
>CAJUBL010000096.1 GCA_910584665.1 uncultured Muribaculaceae bacterium
AGCGTCTGCGAAAATTAAACAGCAACATAACAGCCTACTTTTTTACAATTAGTCTCTCTTTTATCTTGGACCAATGAGCCGTAACTGGGATTGGTTGCCTCAACAGGTAGACCTGAATTTACTCGGCGGCTGTCTCCTCGGCGGCTGGTGTTGCCTCTTCGGCGGCCTCTGCTTCAGCGGCTGCTTTTGCTGCTGCAATCTCGGCCAGCTTCTTGGCTACTGCCTCAGCTTTAGCTTTGTTCTTGGCCTGCTCGTCCTCAAGGCGCTGTTTGGCGGCTAACTCTTTCTTAGATGCCATGGATGTCTTCACCGCATCGATAGCTGCCTGTTTCCTGGCCTTCCAGTCGGCAAAGCGACGCTCGGCCTCTGCCTCGTCAAATGCACCTTTCCTTACTCCACCCTGAAGGTGCTTCATAAGGAGAACACCCTCTTGTGAGAGTATGGTACGTACTGTATCGGTGGGTTCAGCACCGCAGTTAACCCAATACAAAGCCCGCTCGAAATTCAATGTTATTGTAGCAGGATTAGTGTTCGGGTTGTAGGAACCTATCCTTTCAATAAACTTACCATCTCGTGGTGCCCTGCTATCGGCGATTACAATAGGATAAAACGCATAGTTCTTGCGACCATGACGCTGTAATCTGATTTTTGTTGCCATTGTTAATTAATTAGTTATTGGTTTTGTATCGATTAGCGGGTGCAAAGTTACTAATTTTATCTGACGTGAACAACATTCTGATCGTTTAATTTTTTTGATCATGAATGCCTGGACAGTAATTCACGCTCGATGTCTTTTAAATCACAGCCCATCTGTTCCAGCAGGACGAGGTAGTGGTAAAGCAGATCCGATGCTTCATAAATAAACCTGTCTCGATTGCCGTCGACAGCTTCGATTGCCGATTCTAAGGCCTCTTCCCCCACTTTCTGTGCGATTTTCTTTACACCTCTGATGAATAGACGGGTCGTATATGAACCCTCAGGCATATCGATATGGCGTTGTCTGACGAGCGCTGACAATTTTCGTACGAACCCTTCTTCTGCAGGGGTATCAAAGCATGATTCAGTACCACGGTGACATGCAGGCCCCACAGGAGTTGCTTTTATAAGAAGGGTATCATTGTCGCAGTCCGGGTACATGTCATTTACATTAAGGAAGTTGCCGGAAGTCTCTCCTTTTGTCCAGAGTCGATTTCGTGTACGGCTGTAAAAAGTAACTCTGCCTGTCGATACGGTAATATCGAATGCTTCCCGGTTCATGTATCCGAGCATTAGCACTTTCATCGAGATGGCATCCTGTATAATGGCCGGCAGTAGGCCGTCGGCACATTTTGACAGATTGAAATCATTGAAACTTATCATATTTATAATCTTATATCAATACCATATTTAACAAGTTGTAGTTTGAGATCGCGGATTGTTATTTCCCCATAGTGGAAGATGCTGGCGGCAAGTGCCGCGTCGGCTGTCCCCTCGGTCAGCACACGGGCTATATCTTCGGCCGATCCTGCTCCGCCTGAAGCTATCACAGGAATAGACAGCATTTCACTCAATTTCGCAAATGTATCACAAGGGTATCCGTGTCGGGTGCCGTCATGATCCATGGATGTGAACATGATTTCTCCGGCACCGCGTGATTCTATTTCGCTGGCCCATGAAAACAGTTCGCGTTCGGTCGGTCGTGAACCGCCGTGAGTTGTAACTATCCAGTTACCTTCAATCTGTCGTGCGTCTATGGCTACGACAATGAACTGATTCCCATAGCGATTGGCTATATCTGTGACAAGCTGCGGGTTGACTGCGGCGGCACTGTTTACTGTAATTTTGTCGGCTCCGGCATCCAGTAATCTTGCGGCATCATCTATGGTTGAGATTCCTCCGCCTACGGTGAACGGTATGTTTATTCGTTCGGAAATACGTTCAACAAGTCTTGTGAAAGTATTGCGTTCCTCTTTTGAAGCTGAGATGTCAAGGTATACAAGCTCGTCAGCACCGTCTGCGGCATATCTTGCTCCGAGTTCTACAGGATCGCCCACATCTGAAAGTCCGACGAAGTTTATTCCCTTGACTGTTCGTCCGTCTTTGACGTCAAGGCAGGGAATTATTCTTTTGGCTGGCATTGTTTTTTGATATATTGTTGTATTTCTGTTAAAGTTATTCTGCCTTCATAGATGGCCTTACCTACTATGACTCTTGAAAGTTTCAGTTTGTCAAGTTCTTTGATATCTTTCATGGATGATATGCCTCCGGATACGGTAAACGTAATTGAGGGATATTCACGGGCCAGCGATATATACAACGGAGTGGATGGTCCCTGGAGCATTCCGTCTTTTGATATGTCTGTGCATATGACATCCCTGAGACCATGTGGTGCGAAACGCTCGATCAGGTTGTTTATGGTCAGTGATGTGTTTTCAATCCAGCCGTTTACAGCTATTTGCCCATTGCGCAGGTCGGCTCCCAATATGATATTGCTGTAATCAGCGAGCAGTTCTTCCATGAGCTCAGGTTTCGTTGCCGCTATCGAGCCTATGACAGGATAATCAGCACCGGCTGCGATGACCGATTCGAGTGAGCTCCGGCTTTTTATACCACCACCCCACTCTGTCCTGAATAATCCGAGGGCGGCAATCTTTTCCATTATGCCAAGGTTCACCGGTTCACCGGCTTTTGCTCCGTCAAGATCTACTACGTGAAGTCTTTTTATGCCGCAGTCGGCAAATCGTCTTGCCATTTCAACAGGCGACGAGGGATATATCTTTTTCTGGGTGTAATCACCTTGTGACAATCTCACGCATCTGCCGTCAATGATATCAATGGCGGGTATCAGTTCAATCATCAGTCTCAGATTTTAAGAAAATTATCAATTATTCTCTCTCCGGCAGTTCCGCTTTTTTCGGGATGGAACTGAGTGCCATAGAAATTCTCATATCTCAGTGCAGCCGAGAACATCACACCATGTCTGGCTGTCGCTACGGTATCGGAGCATAGAGGTGCAAGGTAGCTGTGTACAAAATATACATATGTTCCTGAGTCTATGTTTTTAAACAGTTTACTTTCCATATTGCCGATGCGGCTCCAGCCCATATGTGGAATTTTTAATCCGTTATCATCATTGAACCGTCTGACTCTTGCATCGAATATTCCCATACATTCGGCATCGCCTTCATCAGAGTGCCGGCACATTACCTGCATGCCGACACATATTCCTAATACCGGCCGTCTCAGCTGTCTGATTATATCGGGTAGTTTAAGCTTTGACAGATTATCCATCGCTTCGGCGGCATTGCCTACACCGGGCAGGATGATATGGCTCGCTTTCTTGATTATTCCCGGATCGGCTGTCAGCTGCCATTCTGTGCCGAGTCTTTTGAGGGCGTTGCCCAAAGAGCAGATATTGCCCATTTTGTAATCAATTACCGCAATCATAATATTCCTTTGCTTGAAGGTAGTTCGTAATTGAATTCATCTTTTTTTACAGCCATCTTAAGTGCGCGGGCAAATGCTTTAAAGACACCCTCTATAATGTGGTGGTTGTTTTCTCCGCGTGCGCTTATGTGAAGATTGCACTTCATTGCACAGCAAAGCGAATGAAAGAAGTGCCTGAATATTTCGGTCGGAGTATCTCCTATGTACTCCCTCGTAAATGTTACATCCCATTGAAAATCAATACGTCCGCCAAGATCAATCAGCACCATGGCCCGGCTCTCGTCCATAGGCAGTACAAAACCGTAGCGCTCTATGCCCCGCTTGTCACCGAGAGCTTTAAGTAGAGTCTCACCGAGAGCAATGGCTACATCTTCCATTGTGTGATGTTCGTCTACTTCGAGATCACCATGACATGTGATATCGAGCGCTATACCGGCATGGTGAGGTATCTGCCATAACATATGGTCAAGAAATTTGAGACCGGTGTCTATGTAGGACTCGATATTGCGGTCAAGGTCTACGGCCACTGTTATCTGTGTCTCCGAAGTTTTTCTGCAGACTGTTGATGTACGTCTTTCTCCGGGTGTTTCATTACAGATCGATTTGTAGTTTTTGAATAATTTCAGAACTCGCCTGTTTTCCCCGGGTGTGCCTACTGTGATACGCAGAGTGTCGGCACATAATGGCATATGGGTGCGATTCCGCACTATAACTCCATTGTCGATAAGGTATCCGTATAAGTCATCTGCATCAGTTACTTTTACAAGGATGAAATTCGCGTCCGACGGATAGACCGTTTTTACACAATTCACCTTGCGTAGCCCTGCGGCGAGTTTCTCCCTTTCTTCAGTTGTTTCAGGAATGTGATTGCCTGTACCGGCTTCGATATGCCTCAGGAGCTCATTCTGAATTATCGAACTCATGTTATAGGGATATTTGACTCGGTCAAAGTATTTGATGATATTCTTGTTGGCGATGGCTATCCCGGCTCTTAGTCCGGCCAGTCCCCATGCCTTGGAGAATGTACGTAATACTACGATATTCGGATGCTCATCTATGTCTTCGATTAATGATCCTTTCTCTGAAAAGTCGGCGTATGCCTCATCGACAATCACTATACCGTCAAATCTGTCGGCAATCTCAAGGATATCTTTTTTAGGGAAAGCGTTGCCTGTGGGATTATTGGGAGAGCATATCCACAGGAGTTTGCTTTTTTCATCCGCGGCACTCAGCAGACGTTCTGCAGGAAGTGAGAAATCATCATTGAGAAGGACTTCCCGTATTTCAACATCATTTATGGCGGCAGCCACCTTATATACACCGTAGCTCGGGGTAATGGCTATTGCATTGTCATTTCCAGGTTCACAGAATACTCTGAAAACAATGTCGATAGCTTCATCGCTTCCGGCTCCGCCAATGAAAACTGATTCCGGTGCTATATTGAATAGACGTGATATACGATCTTTGAGTTTTTTCTGGTGAGGATCAGGATAGCGGTTCACCCCGTTTGGATAAGGTGATTCATTGGCATCAAGCCATACTGATATGTCGCCTCCCTTGAAATCATCTCGGGCTGTACTGTACGGTTCGAGGCTGAGTATGTTGTTTCGTATGTATCGTTCCATTATAATTTTGATTTGGCGGTTCTTATATCTACAGCAAGAGCATGCGCGTCGAGCCCTTCCGCACGTGCCAGTGTCGTTATGGTTTGAGCCAGAGAGTCAAGACCCTGCTGTGTTAGCTCCTGATAGGTTATCTTGTGGATGAAACTATCGATATTGACTCCGCTGTAAGATTTAGCCCATCCCGAAGTAGGCAGGGTATGGTTTGTGCCGGAGGCATAATCTCCTGCGCTTTCCGGAGAGAAGTTCCCTATGAATACAGATCCGGCCGCATTGATCTTTTGCGCTATATCCCAGGGGCTGTCCATTGATATGATAAGGTGTTCGGGAGCATATTCATTTGTGAAGTCCACAATATCGCTGATATCATGCATGACTATTATATAGCTGTGTGACAATGATCCGTATATGGAGTTTTTACGACTCAGCATTGCCGATAGCCGTTCCACCTCTTCGGCTATACGGTAGGCTGTTACGATGTCTGTACATACCGTTATTGACTGGCTGTCGGGCCCGTGTTCGGCTTGTGAAAGCAGATCGGCCGCTACAAATGCCGGATCGGCGGTTTTATCGGCCAGGACCATGACCTCGCTTGGTCCCGCTGGCATGTCAATGGCTGTGAAACGGCTGACAAGTTGTTTGGCCTTCATTACGAAACGATTACCGGGGCCGAATATTTTGTTGACCCGGGGTATGCTTTCAGTGCCGAAAGCCATCGCCGCTATTGCCTGTGCTCCGCCTGCTCTGAAGATCTTCTCGATTCCACACAGTCGTGCTGCGAATAGAATCTCGGGGGCGATACCATTGTTACCGCTCTCTGGCGTGCAAAGTATGATTTCCCTGCATCCGGCGATTCTGGCCGGTATGGCGAGCATAAGAACAGTAGAGAATAACGGGGCCTGGCCACCCGGAATGTACAGGCCTGCGCTGTCTATAGGTACGGCTCGCTGGACACATCTCACGCCTGGACTTGTTTCGATATCAATAACTTCCGGTATTTGGGCCCGATGGAATTTTTCAATATTTCTGGCCGCAGTCTCTATGGCCCTGGCAACATCGGCGTGTACAGATGTCGCACGTTCTATGATCTCTGATTCGGAGACTCTTAATTCATCGCCGTCATAGTGGTCAAATTGCTTTGCGTATTCTCGT
>CAJUBL010000097.1 GCA_910584665.1 uncultured Muribaculaceae bacterium
CACTTACCGAAGTGCTTGACGCAACTCAGTCCATAACGCAAAATGCAGCCGGTGGTATTATTAATGACTATGGTAATGAATACACCATCAAAGGACTTTTGGCGACGGCCAATCCTGAGGACATAAGCCTCAACGTTGTCAAAAATGACAATGGGCAGGTTATAACTTTAGGAGACATCGCAGAGATTGGCCTTGGCGCCGAGAGTCCTTGTATAGGAACTGCTTCTGAGCGAGGTAAACCGGCGGTGCTTATAACCGTTACGAAGCAACCACGGGTGGGTACTATCGAACTTAATGAAGCGCTGATACAGGCGTTGGAAAATCTGAAGTCTACTCTTCCTCATGATATCAATATTTCGACCGATATTTTCAGTCAGAGCACGTTCATAGAAAATTCGATCGGTAACTTACAGCAATCACTGATCGAGGGTGCGCTGTTTGTGATAGTAGTGCTGTTTTTTTTCCTGATGAATCTGCGAACCACGTTGATTTCAATTGTGGCATTACCAATGTCGATAGTGATTACGATACTGGTATTGAACATGTTGGGAATCAATATAAACACTATGACGTTGGGTGGTATAGCGATTGCTATAGGATCGCTTGTCGATGATGCTATAGTAGATGTGGAGAATGTATATAAGCGACTTAGGGAAAATCGGTTGAAACCATTACAGGATCGCGAAGATTCCATTAAAGTCGTTTATGAGGCGTCTCGTGAGGTGAGAATGCCCGTGTTAAATTCTTCGCTGATTATAATTGCCAGTTTTATGCCGTTGTTTTTTTTAAGCGGCATAGAAGGGCGTATGCTCAAACCGTTAGGTATCTCATTTATTGTAGCACTGATCGCATCGACAATTGTAGCATTGACATTGACTCCTGCATTGTGCAGTTACATGCTTGGAGGAAAGGCTACTGAAAAAACGCTTGACCGAGATCCATGGCTTACCCGTAAGCTAAAGAATGGATATAGACGGGCTTTAGACCGGGCTATGAAACATGGCCGAGGTGTTATTGTGGTGACATTAACTTTGTTTATAGTTGCCATAGGATTATTCTTTACATTAGGTCGTAGTTTTCTGCCTGGATTCAATGAAGGATCGTATACGATAAATGTCAGCACACTTCCCGGAATATCAATAGAAGAGAGTGACAGGGTTGGCCGTATGGCTGAGGAACTTATATTGAGCGTGCCTGAGATACAGACCGTTGCCCGCAAGACTGGCAGAGCAGAACTTGACGAGCATGCGCTTGGTTCCAATGTCTCTGAGATAGAGGCGCCATATAGGCTAAATGGTCGCAGCAGGAGTGAAGTGAGCCGTGAGTTGCGAAACAAATTAAGCAGACTTCCCGGATGTAATATCGAGGTCGGACAGCCGATATCACATCGTATCGATGCCATGCTGTCCGGTACCGAGGCGCAGATTGCTATAAAGCTATTTGGTGACGATCTTTCATTGCTTCATAATAAAGGTAGTGAGATCAAAAATGCGATACAGGCTGTTGACGGTATTGTCGATGTGAATATTGAGCAACAGATAGGCCGGCCACAGATAGATATCAAGCCTCGTCGTGCGATGTTATCCAGATATGGTATAGGCTTGAATGAATTTGCTACATATGTGAATACCGTTTTTACCGGAGCCCGTGTATCGCAGATGTATGAAAATGGCTTTCCATATAATCTGACTGTCAAATTGTCACCGGACGAATATTCAAGCATAGATGCTTTGAATGATTTGATGATAGATAGCAATGAGGGGAAGATACCATTGAGCTATGTGGCGGATATAGAGTCGACAACAGGACCAAATATGATAAACAGGGAGGATGTAAACCGACGTGTAATCATATCGGCAAATGTTGAGGGGCGAGATCTCAGAGGTGCCGTAAATGCCATTCGGGATGTAATCTCATCAAGAGTGGAGCTTCCTGAAGGATATATGATCAAGATAGGTGGACAATTTGAAAGTGAGGCGGCAGCCTCGCGTACACTGATGCTTATGAGTGTTCTGTCGATAGTATTGATATTCATGTTATTGTATGGCGAATTCAGGAATGTGGGTGAGTCAATACTTATACTTATAAACATGCCGTTGGCGATCATAGGCGGTGTTCTGATTCTTGTTATAACCGGTGGCGATCTGAATATTCCTGCGATCATAGGTTTTATATCACTTATGGGTATATCTACCCGTAACGGAATGTTGCTTATAAACAGGTATAATCAGCTGTCGTGTGAAGGAGTTCCTCTTATGGAGCGTATCTTTAAAGGATCAATAGACAGACTGACGCCGATATTAATGACGGCGCTTACTTCAGCGTTGGCATTGATACCGTTGGCACTGAGAGGCGGTGAAGCCGGGAACGAGATTCAGGCACCTATGGCAACGGTTATTCTTGGCGGATTGCTTACATCTACTGTCCTGAATGTGTTCATTGTGCCCATAATCTACCGGCTTTTAATTACATCAAAATGAGGAGATCACAAAAATGAATAATCTTTATAATATAATAATATGTAGCGTTGTGTTTCTGGCTTTGGGGTCAGGTGTTGTCTATGCCGATGTCTATGATGATATTGTAACAGACCTTGAGCTCAACAATCCGTCGCTACAATCGCTTAAAGAAGAAAACATAGCCGAGATTTCATCAATCAGGATAGACGGAAATCTATCGTCGACCGAAGTTGAAATGGAACATGTATGGTCCGGTCGTGGTAGCGGCGAGCGCAAATGGAGCATAGGTGTGGCTCAGGAATTCGATTTTCCGGGTGTATACTATGCCCGTAGCCGGGAACTTAAAGCGCGTAGTGAGGCTATGGAATTGAAGTACAAGGCTTCATTGACCGATCTTGTAATACAGGCCCGTGATCTGCTTATTGATATAGCATACTGTAACAGGGCAATAAAACTCGAGCTGGCGATAGTCGATGAAATGAAGCGAGTGAGTGAATTTCTTGAACGTTCATATGATAATGGTGAATCGACGAAACTGGAAGTTAACAGATCCAGAATTGAATTGGCCAATAATATGATAAAACTCAGAGAACTTAAAGATAGGCGTCAGGAGGATCTGCGTCAGCTGGAGTCTATGGGCTGTCATGTAGGTAATAGCGAGGAAATCGGTTACCGTATCATGCCTTTCAGAACTCTTGATGAGTATCGCGGTAAGCTTGAGAATAATATGACTATGTCTTATTATCGGCAACTTAAAAAAGCTGAAATACTTGGCGGAAAGACACGTATCCGCGAGATGTATCCTGGATTCAAGGTAGGGTATGTCCACGAATATGAGGATGGAACTTCGTTTGATGGTTTCAGTGTCGGATTGTCATTGCCCCTGTTCAGCAACCGAGGCAAAAAGGCTTTGTCTAAAGCTATGGAACTCAAGGCAGACTGGGATGAGATCACTGCACGGATAGAGCTGGAATCTATGATTGATGTCGAGTATGACAGAGTCCGATCGAGCAAGGAGCTTATGGATCTGCTTGGACCGGTATTCTATGGCACAAATCATGCTGAACTTCTGGGAAAGGCATATCGGGGAGGTCAGATGTCTGTTGTTGATTACCTGAGGGAAATAACCTATTTCAGGGAGTCTGAGTGGGAATTTATAGAACTTGAAATGGAGTTTTATAAATCACTTAACAGACTTGAGAGTCTGTGACTATAATCTCGAAGGCTATCATATAAGTGAGGTTTGAGATTTTTCACATCATTTACTGAATCACACTTCCGGAAGTCATGCACATACTTCCGGAAGTGTTTTTATCGTGCGGTTTTTAATCTTTGATAAAATTGTTAAATAGGACATGTATGGTGAACTAAAGTGAATGGTGTGTGTTTCATAGTTAAAATCAAAAATATCAATGCTATGAAATATACACAACCCAACCTACCCTATTCTAATGATGCCCTGTCACCGGTAATTAGTGCCGAAACTGTAGATTACCATTATGGCAAGCACGAGAAAGCCTATATTGACAATCTTAACAAACTGATATCGGGCACTGAGTTTGAGAACATGGAACTTGAAGATGTCATACGTCATGCCAAGGGGCCGTTGTTTAATAATGCTTCACAGGCCTGGAATCATATCTTCTATTTCTTTACACTGTCGCCTGATGGTGGCGGTAAGCCAGAGGGAGAACTTGCAAAAGCTATTGATGAACAGTTCGGTTCGTTTGATAAGTTTAAAGAAGCATTTGAGGATGCAGGAGCCAAACTGTTCGGTTCTGGATGGGTCTGGCTCTCGCGTGATGATAATGGTAAACTTGTGATAACTCAGGAGAGTAATGCAGGTAATCCCATGACAGCAGGACTTACTCCGTTACTTGTCTTTGATGTATGGGAGCATGCATATTATATTGACTACAGGAATCAAAGAGCCGGATACCTAAGCCGTTTATGGGATATTGTGGACTGGGATATGGTTGAAAGCCGTTACTGAATATATATGAAGCAACAATTGTAAGCATAATGTGATGAATGGAGAGAGAGGCACTCGTGAGAGCCCCTCTTTTTCTTTGTATGCAGTATGTTATAAATAAAAACAGTTCCTTGACAGCCGTGGATCTGCCTGAGGTATGATAAGAAAAGCCCGTCTTGATGACGGGCTTTTTCATTGGTATTGTTTTACGTTTGGCTATTCGGCGGAGTTCAGTATCTCGAGCATTTTGATGGCAGACAGAGGAATACGTGTGCCGGGACCGAAGATAGCGGCTACGCCTGCCTTGTAAAGGAAGTCGTAGTCCTGAGCCGGAATAACACCACCTGCCGTTACAAGTATATCCTCACGTCCGAGTTTCTTAAGTTCGGCTATAACCTGAGGTATGAGTGTCTTGTGTCCTGCGGCAAGAGATGAAACGCCAAGTATGTGTACATCATTCTCTACGGCCTGACGGGCGGCTTCTGCAGGAGTCTGGAACAGTGGGCCCATGTCAACATCGAAACCACAGTCGGCATAACCTGTTGCAACGACTTTCGCACCACGGTCATGACCGTCCTGGCCCATTTTAGCAATCATGATGCGTGGCTGACGACCTTCTTTTTTTGCAAACTCGTCACACATCTGCTGTGCTTTGATAAAGTCCGGATCTTGTTTTGTCTCGCTTGAATACACGCCTGATATAGTTCTAATTACAGCTTTATAACGACCTGCGACAGCCTCGCAGGCATCAGAAATCTCACCCAGAGTAGCACGTAGGCCTGCTGCCTTTACAGCGAGGTCGAGCAGATTGCCGTTTCCGGTCCGTACACACTCGGTAATGGCCTCAAGAGCCGCTTTGACTGCAACCTCATCGCGATGTGCCTTTACATCATTAAGACGTTCGATCTGCTCTTTGCGCACTTCTGTGTTGTCAATCTCAAGTATATCGATAGGATCTTCGTGATCAAGACGGTATTTGTTGATTCCCACTATAGTCTGACGACCTGAATCGATACGGGCCTGAGTGCGTGCGGCGGCTTCTTCAATGCGCAGTTTGGGAAGTCCGGTCTCGATAGCCTTGGCCATACCGCCGAGTTTTTCGATCTCCTGGATGTGCTCCCATGCGCGGTGGGCGATCTCGTTAGTCAGAGATTCCACGTAGTAAGAACCTGCCCATGGGTCGATTTCTTTGGTTATATAGGTCTCTTCCTGTATATAAATCTGTGTGTTGCGAGCTATACGTGCAGAGAAATCGGTAGGCAGAGCAATGGCTTCGTCGAGGGCGTTGGTGTGAAGCGACTGTGTATGGCCTAACGCCGCGCCCATAGCTTCGATACAGGTACGACCTACATTGTTGAACGGATCCTGTTCGGTCAGAGACCATCCGGATGTCTGGGAGTGGGTACGAAGAGCAAGCGACTTGGGGTTCTTTGGGTTAAACTGCTTTACTATCTTAGCCCAAAGCATACGTGCGGCGCGCATTTTTGCGATTTCCATGAAGAAGTTCATTCCTATGGCCCAGAAGAATGACAGACGGGGAGCAAAGGCATCGATATCCATACCGGCGTTTACACCGGCGCGCAGATATTCGAGGCCGTCCGCAAGTGTGTATGCCAGTTCGATGTCGCAGGTCGCGCCGGCTTCCTGCATGTGGTATCCCGAGATCGATATCGAGTTGAATTTAGGCATGTT
>CAJUBL010000098.1 GCA_910584665.1 uncultured Muribaculaceae bacterium
CTTAAGGGGTCAATCCAACCTGGTCTAAGGGGTCATCCGAGCATGGGTTTTCCACTATATCTTTCCGCATTTCACTTTTTTGTAGTAACTTTGTAATCATTAAAAACAATACCACCGTACAAGATCAATGGAAAAAGAAAACAATACCGGCGAGACTGACAGGACCGCCGATGACCGCCTGTCCCGCTCACGTCTGCTGCTCGGCGACGATGCCATGTCGCGTCTCGATTCGGCTCGCGTCATCATCTTCGGAGTCGGCGGCGTAGGATCATGGACCGCCGAGGCTCTTGTACGCACAGGTCTGCGGCACCTGACCATTGCAGACAACGACTGTGTGGCCTCGAGCAACATCAACCGCCAGCTTCCCGCCAATATAAATACCGTAGGCCGGCTGAAAGTCGACACCCTCAGGAAACATCTTCTCACGGTCAATCCCGACGCCGAGATAACCGCCATTCCACGGCCATACACTCCGGAGACAGCCGATGAGTTCGGTCTCGGAAACTACGACTACGTCATTGACGCCATCGATTCCCTCTCGTGCAAGGCCGCACTCATACTTCATGCGACAGACCTCAGAGGTGTAAAGCTATTCTCGTCGATGGGTGCCGCCCTGAAACTCGATCCCACGCGTGTAAAGACAGCTGAGTTCTGGCAGGTACAGGGCTGTCCCCTGGCACGCGCATTGCGCCAGCGCTTCAGACGAACCGGCCGGCTGCCTTCACGCAAATTCAGATGTGTCTACAGTGACGAACTCGTATCCAACCGCGGCAACCTTCCACAAGCCACCACCGGCGGCCTGTGGGACACATCCAAAGCCGCCGTCAACGGCTCACTGCTCCAGGTGACAGGCACCGTAGGATTCACCCTCGCGTCATTAGTAATCAATGACCTGACAGATGCAAAGTAAAAACACACTCTAATATACCAGTCCGAAGTTATCTACCCAGAGCGTCAGCCCGGGCGTTCCGATATATGCCGTGCCGGAAGCGGCCGATGCCATAACCAGCATGTGGGTAGGCGTAGCGTCGGGACTATCCCATCCCACTTCCTTTACCGGTACCATCTTACCCTTGCTGTTACGTGCATAGTAAGACTTGTCGGCCGGGATCAGACCCATGTAATCCCTGTAGCCGGGAGTTCCCGTAATATCGCCATAGCGCACCTCAAGCCTGTGACCGTTCACCCACCCGCCGGTAGACGCGCCGAACCGTTCCCGGCCCGTACCCACGCGCATGGCATACAGATTACCTTCCGAATCTTCCCACCGGCGCTGCAGTATGATGTATACCTCGGCATTGTCATGCCCCGGAAGTGTTTTCTTTCGTCCGAACCCGCTTGAATAGATGCGTGAGTCGGTATCAGGCATCTCCACACGATAATCATATTGCAGAGCCTTGGGACGTTTGGTAAACGGCACACCCATCACCATGTTTCCATAGGGATTATCGGTGGACCTGATAGGCTCGATCATCTCACCGAGAAAAATCGATCCGCCTACAAGAACATCGATATTGATTATGCCGATAACCTTAACACGCTCTATGAGCGTGCTAAGCATTGCCGCACGGTCTCCTGCCCCACGATCGTCGGGATACACTGCGTTCGAACCTTTCGTGATACCCTTCACATGGGCAAGCACGTTTGAGGTGGCCCAAGGCGAGCCCCCCTTGTTCCTGTATACTATATTACCGTCAACGGTATCGTTGGGAGCTATCTCATAAAGCGTCTTTATGTTACCCCCTATGATACCGCTCTCGGGAATGTGACGTACTTCCCAGCGGTTCATGTCTCCGTAGGATATCGGAATCACCGTCTCGGCCCATGCCGGGATTGCCAAAACAACAGACAACAGTATAGATGATAATATTTTCATAAACATGATGCAAAATTAACCATTTTATATTAACCCATGATATACAATAGACATATTGACCAATAAAGAGCACATATAACCCTCAAATAAACATACTCTAAGAGTCTAATAGCATTATAACAAAAAAAGAGTGCCCGATATCAGAATACTGTTACATATTTTCTTCGTACCTTTGAACCGTCACATTAATATACCCCATCCATATCCATGAAAATATCATATCTTATCAGATCTCTCATTATCCTGTCAGCAGCCACATTGTCCGCCTGTTCTTCGGATGGATCGCGTTCAGTATTCAATATCAACGACTACGGTGCCGTGAGCGATGACGGTACCGACAACGCCCGTGCCATACAGCAGGCCATTGACGCATGTGCCGAAGCCGGCGGCGGCTCGGTGATCATTCCGGCCGGCCGTATGTTCATGACAGGCCCTCTGCACCTGCGCTCTCACGTAGACCTGCACCTCGAGCCGGGATCGAGACTCCTCGCCAGTCCCGACGAGACAGTATACACCGAAAGTGCCTTCGGAGAAAACCGTGGCGAAGGCATGATGTGGATCTCCGGCAAAGATCTCGAGGGAGTATCGATCACAGGCACCGGAACCATTGACGGCAACGGAGTCTCGTTCATGGGGGCCGAGCTCGACGACTCATATGAACTCAAGCCAGTCACCACTTTTGATCCGAGGCCACATGTACTCACCCTTATAAACTGCTCGAAAATAAACATCCGGGATGTCACCATAACCGGCAGCGCATACTGGACAGTACACCTCGTGGGATGCTATGACGCCGCTATCACCGACATATCACTCCTCAACAATCTCAAGATACGTAACGGCGACGGAATCGACCTTGATCACTCCCGCAAGGTCCGTATCACAGGATGCTTCATCGAGAGCGGCGACGACTGCATATGCCTGAAAAACCGTCGGGAGTACGAACAGTACGGACCCTGCCGCGACATCGTAGTCACCAACTGCATCATGACATCACGCTCGTGTGCCGTAAAGATCGGATCAGAGAATATGGACAGTATCGACCACGTCCTGTTTGACAACTGCATAATAAAGAACAGCAACCGCGGCATAGGGATACAGAACCGCGACGAAGGCACCGTCACCGACGTGACATTCGCCAACATGAGCGTGGAGTGCCTTTTGCACAGCGACGTGTGGTGGGGCAAAGCCGAGCCGATATATGTTACATCATACCGTCGGGCACCGGGCAACCACAAGGATGCCGGATGGCGCTTTCCAAAGGGTGCCACTACAGGACAATGCGGCAGGGTGAGCCGTATCAGATTCATCAATATAAGCTGTGAAAGCGAGAACGGATGTTTCGTCGGCGGAGAGACTCCCGACAAGATCACCGACATCACATTTGACCGTGTCGATCTCAGGCTCGGCAAGACCACCCCGTGGCCGGGCGGCGTATACGATAAACGTCCATGCGACGGAGACGGATTTGTGAACGCTCCGGTATACGGGTTCTATGTCGACGGTGCCTCAGACATCACATTCGACAACTGCCGCATCGATACCCGGGGACTTGGACCGGAAGCCTTCGGCGGAAACTATAAACTGTCAAACACTAACGAAGTCACTACCAGATGAAGTTCCGCACATTCCTCGCCGCCTCAGCAATAGCCTGCACAGGACTTGCCGCCGACAGGCTCACAGACTACGTCGACCCCCGCATAGGATCAGAGGGTCTGGGACGCACATTCATAGGGCCCAGCCACCCGTACGGAATGGTCAAGCCGTCGCCCGACTGCACACCGTCTCCCAACAGCGGATGGCTCCCCATGCCCGAACGCGTCGACGGATTCTCCCAGGTACACGTCAGCGGCACCGGCGGCGGCCCCAAATACGGCAATATACTGCTCATGCCATTCACCGCTCCAGACGGCATGAGCCGGACAACACACTATGACACACGGCGCGACGAGACCATAAGACTCGGCTACTACAGCACACACCTTGCCGGCGGCGATATCGGAGTCGAGATAACCACCGCCCCGAGAGCCTCGGTATACCGCATCGCCTATCCGGAAGACAGAAGAACAAAGGGGCTGGCAATAGATGCCGGATTCTTTCTGGGTTATGAACCTGTGCCTGACGCCCGCGAGGCACAGCAGCTCGTAGGCTCCCAGATAGAAATTGACGGGAATCATGCCGTGAAAGGATATTCCCGCGTGAGAGGCGGCTGGAACGACGGACGGGCATACACTGTATACTTCTATGCCATGACATCACAGCCATTTGTCGGGACCGCCACATGGCGTGAGGAGACAATAGGCGGCGACATAAGCCGCGTAGATATGGGAGACCGCACGGGAGCTCTGCTGCGGTTCCCCGCGTCGACCGACACACTGACCGTCAGGGTAGGAATTTCTTTCATCAGTGAGCTCAAGGCACGCCAGAACTGTCTCGACCAGGTCGCCGGGAAAAACTTTGACGAAGTCCGCGAAGAACTGCTCGACTGCTGGGAAGAACTGCTGGGACATATACGGCTCGACCCGGAGACACCCGAACATCTGAAACGCATGTTCTACACAGCGCTGTACCACACGATGATCATGCCGGCCGACCGCACCGGAGAATGCCCGCTGTGGAATGATCCGCTCCCTTACTATGACGACTATTACGCCATATGGGATACCTACCGCTCCTCGATGCCTCTGATAACACTGATCGACCCGGACCGGCAGCGCGACATCGTCAGCTCGCTCCTCACTATCTACCGCAGAGACGGATACATGCCCGACGCACGTAGCGGCAACGCCAACGGCCGCACACAGGGCGGATCAAACGCCGACGTTGTACTCACCGACGCTCTCGTCAAAGGCCTTGAAGGCATCGACTGGAACATCGCCCTCGAAGCCATGCTCAAGGATGCCGAAACTCCCCCGGGCGGCAAAGAAGAAGCCGAGGGACGTGGCGGTCTGCATGAATACATATCTCTCGGATACATTCCGCACGGTATACCGCGTGCCGGAAACCGTACTGTCGAATACAGCCTCTGTGACTACGCCATTTCGGTCATGGCCGACAGCCTCGGTCTGCCCGACATACGCGACCGGTACATCAGACAGTCAGGCAACTGGCGCAATCTGTGGCGGCAGGACTACGTGCATGACGGAGCACGCGGATTCATCATGCCGCGGGACCGCAACGGCAACTGGCTCGACTCCATCCCGTGGGGACACGGACCTGAACCGCGCCCGCGCTACGTATACACTCCCGTAACATTCGAGGGACCATGGTACACGCCATGGTGGAGCATGTTTTTCTACGAAGCCTCATCATGGGAATACTCGCTGAGCATCCCGCATGATGTTCCCGGACTTATCGAAGCCTGCGGCGGCCTCGAGGCAATGGAACGCAGACTTGACACATTCTTTGACCACGGACACTTCAACGTCAACAACGAGCCGTCATTCCTCACACCCTGCCTGTACCACTGGCTCGGCAAGCCTCACCTCACGTCAGACCGGATAGCACGCATCATAGCCGACAACTATAACGACACCCCAGACGGACTTCCCGGCAACGACGACTCCGGAGCCATGTCGTCATGGCTCGCGTTCCACATGACGGGACTCTACCCCAATGCCGGACACGACTATTACATCATACACTCCCCGCTGGTCAGGAGCTCCACATTCAGCCTGCCGTCAGGCAAAACATTCACAGTCAGAGCCATCAACTTCGATCCGGTCAGGAATCCGTATATAACCGCAGCCCGACTCGACGGCCGGCAGTATGACATCTCAACAATAAGACACAAAACCATAACCCGCGGCGGCACCCTTGAGCTTATCATGGGTCCCCGCCCCACATCCTGGGGCTCCAGCATGTTTCATTAACAACAATACCACAACATCACAGCTTAAATTACTCTAAACTAATGGGTGCAACAAATTCTTAAGATTCTTTTACTCGAACACCGTTTTAATTCCGATTTAACAGTTCAAGTGATTCGATGCACCAATAATGCAATAAGGAACTATAACCATATCACGCCTAAAACTACGATTAATTCAACTAAAGCACAATTATTTTTGCAAATCACAGATAAAATATTTTAATTTGCGTTAATTTTAAATCTCAAACATATGAAGAAAATTCACTAGTGTCTCTTAAAAAATGTTAATCAAATTCGAGGTCCAGCATTGGGTGG
>CAJUBL010000099.1 GCA_910584665.1 uncultured Muribaculaceae bacterium
TGCCGATTCAACTTTTTCAGGGCATTTCTTATCCCGAACTCGCGTTAATATGATGCAGATTTTGAGAGCAGACAAAAATACGCCGGTAAGATTCTTAAAAAACAAAGTGATATTAATTTTAAACAGTTTCTCAGAAAGTAGAGTTGGCTGATTAATAAATATGAATTATATTTGCATTACCATGAAAATAATATGTCAGAAAATAGTATTTGTGTGCTTTCTACTGGTGTCGGCCAGTTTACAGACAAATGCCGGAATACGGGATATCAGCGGTATAGCGTTTCGTGGCAATGACTATGACGTTGACTCCCGTACATCATTACGTATTCCGGAACAGAGTCACTTATCATGGAATGGAGATAAAATGACGCTCGAATTTGACCTGAAAGTGTCAAGGCACGGAGATCACTTCGGTTATGTCTGCAGCATAGGCATCGGTGCCGGTGAGATTGTAAGCCTTTTTCTCACAAATCCCAAGAACGGCAGTCCGTATCTGTGTGCCGTTGACGACAGCGGACAGCTCTGTCCTATACGTGACGGAGGTCAACCGATCGACATATATGAATGGAACCGTATAAGCCTTGAATTCGCTTCCGGATCAGATTCCATTGTAGTGAGTGAGAATGGCCAGACGATGTTTGCCAAGAAACGCGAGCGGGGAAATATTCCGCTCACAATCATATTCGGCAAGGGTTATCTTTCCGGTAAATCATGCATCGACGTAGCTCCGATGGAAATACGTGATATACGTCTTACACTCGGCGACAGCAATGTATATCTGTTTCCTCTTGATAAGTCCGGAACAGATTCCGTAATCAGCGATACTGAAGGCCGTCTTGCGATACGGCTTGAAAATCATGAGTGGATTATAGACCGGCACTCCCGATGGAAACTGGTGAGAAGCATATCGCACGGACAGAAGGCATACCCGGTAGCGGCATACGGATCGTCAAATCTTTATCTTGTCACTGGTGACCGTGTTGTAAAAGTGGATCTGGTAAAACAGCGTGTATCGGAATTCAAATATCGTGAAGGTTTTCCTGATATGAACCGGCTGTCCAATAACTTCATGGTACTGGGGCCTCGACAGAATGAACGCCTGGTGTATTATTCGATCGACGGCACAGACTCATCAAGTGCCGATATCTCCCGGTTTGATTCAGAGACCGGTTCATGGATCCCGCCGATAAGCCCCCGGCGCTTGTCAAGCTATATCAATCACAGCCGCTATGTTACGGATAATGATTCAACAGTAGTACAGATGTTCGGATACGGCTATCATGCTTATAAGAATGATTTCTACCGTATCAGGCTATCCGATGGCATGACCGGAACAGAAAAATCCGTACTCTGTGATGTCGCGCCAAGGTATCTGTGTGCCGCCGGACGAATGGATGACCGTCATGTCATACTATATGGTGGAATAGGAAACATGTATGGTGACCAGGAATTCGGCACACGGATGTTTGATGACATGTACGTTCTGGATACTATGACCGATTCGCTGACCTGTATCCGCAAAAACAGCGGTCAGCAGGAAAGTATGGTCGCCGTCGATAATCTGCTGTATGACGCGGAGAGCAACAGTGTCACCGGACTGTTCTTCACTCCGTTCAGGGCCAATACAGGTCTTACACTCCGACGTATTGATATAGAGAGCGGAGAGATGGGCATATTGTCGGACAGCATTCCGTATATGTTCAGTGATGTCAATTCCTCCGCCATGCTCATTCATCTGCCTCAGACTGATATGTTATATGCGGTTACCGTCAGACGCAACCCCGAAGACCAGGGAGGATATACAACCGACATTTACACATTACAGCTACCTGTGCTTCCGATCGTCAGCGAAACCGATGCCAGAATATCCGGAAACATGTTCAGTAAGCAATGGATATGGATCGGTGCGGCAATACTGTTACTTGCCGGTACGACAGGGCTGTACGTCAGGAAACGGCGCCACAGAGCAGCCATACCTGACGCCGTAATGAAGTCATTGACACCTGTTGAGACGGCTGACACGTCAGATTGCGGAGCCACCGGTATGGTCAATGAAGATCCCGAACCGGTGATCCGGTACGAAGCTCCGATGTCCCCCGGTATATCACTGCTGGGGGGATTCAGGGTGGTAGACGGAAAAGGAGAAAACATCACCGGCAGTTTCACACCGATACTGCGGCATATGCTTATTCTTGTGATTCTGTATACCGAGAGAAACGGTGAAGGAATATCCAACACTTTGCTGAAAGACTGCCTGTGGCCCGATAAATCGGATGAGAGTTTTCTTAATAACCGCAGTGTCAATATGCGCAAACTGCGTGTGCTGCTGCCCGAAATCGGAGAACTCAGGCTTGGCGTATCTCATGGAAACTGGAGCCTCGAGACTGCCGATTGCCAGCTTGTAGATTATTTCGCAGTAATGTCGGCCGCCAGGGCTATAACAGAAAAAGGGTACGGAACCGGTTACAGACGTGTACGTCGTCTTCTTGATTACATCTCACGGGGACCGTTATTACCTGAATGTCAGTATGAATGGCTTGACGCGTTCAAAAGCAGATATTCCGATATGATAATCCAGCTTCTGCATACTATTCTCGACGATAATCTTCTGAAACACGATCCGGAACTTGCCTTAAGAGTATCCGACTGCATTCTGCTGTTTGATTCGATTGACGAGGACGCTGTCAGAGCTAAATGCCGCATATTGCTACAGGCCAATCGTGTCGGGACCGCATCCAAAGCGTTCGACCGCTTTGTCAGGGAGTACCATACATTGATGAACGAGCCGTTCGGCCGGAATTTCAACGAGTTTATCGAATAAGAGCCGGCTCATTGATGAGCCGGCTCTGAAACAATCAGACGCAGATAATCGGCACAGATACTCTACGCCTGGAATTTCACCTTGAATTGTGCCAGTTTTTTAAGATAATATTCTTTCAGTTCACTCCAGCGGTAATATCTGCCGGTCACCGGCATCCCGGGCAATGTGACCTCTTCCTCGTTCAGCAAAGCCTTGACAAGAATATCGTCAGGACAGTTTTCATTACGATAAAAGACAAGCTGGATGTTTGAGGCCATGGGAAAAATCCTGTAGTTTTGCCACAGGTGAGCCACATCGTCAAGGTTTTCGATAGCCTGGCCGTAATCACCGAGTTCCATGAAACATACCATCGGCAATACGACCGATTCGTGACCGAATCGTAAAGACGCGCTATTATCTCCGGCGGCAATGGCCTTGTCGGCACTCTCAATAAATCTGGCAAGAAGATACCGCTGTGTATAAGGCATACGTCCGAGGGTGGCAGGAGAATTGCCTGAACTGAGGTACCATCCGGCATTATTGCATACCCACTGATGATACAGTTCATCGGTAGTGAAGATACTGTAAAGGAAACTGTCATCGCCATGGCTCTGCTGGTTTGATGCGAGTTCAAACAGTTTGCTGAACAGGTCGTGACGGTCAATATGCTCTCTTACATATTCCGGATCACTGAACAGCCGTTCCATCAATGGAGCCGGATCGGTATGTTTCTTGATAAAGCTGTGAAACAGAGGATCGGCTGTGCGGCGTACGGCGTGTGCGACAGTATCACGGTCCGCATTCTGAAGATACCACTGGTTGATCTTGCTGGATTCCTGGGTTATACGTAGTGCGGGATTTAGTCGGGCCAGTTCTACGAGTTCATTGGTCATTGACAGGATACATCTTATTACAACGGTCGATTTTGCATCGACACGTGCCGAGTCACTGAAAACAGACGGAAAGTTTCTGTACATGCGTCTTGCAATGCCCTGATGCTGCAGTGCTCCTATGTCAGTGAGGTCGCCATAGTGGAACCGGGCCTCCTTCTCAGCCTTTTTTACCCACTTCAGCACATCTTTTCCAACCGGAGTAAGCACACCGGCTTTATCGGCTTTTTCCAGAGCGTTGAGTGGTCTCACATAGTCGCGGTCCTTCAGTAACCAGCGGCTGCCGTGCCGTCCGTAGTGCTCGATATGGAACGGGACATAACCTTGAGGCGGAGCCGACAGCTCGGGCGGTGTGTCATTAAGATACGGATACGCCACGAGATTGCCTCCGGCCAGTCTGGGATCGGCCTTTATATCGTCATAGGCATCGGCCCGGCATGCGAATGATGCCGACAACAGGCCGAGAATAACAGGGAGAATAAAACGTTTCATTATTGGTAAAGATTTGAAATATTCACAGTTTCAACCGGGGCGGTTTCAGATCCGTAAAAGTATCTGAGTATCAGGCTGTCATTATCGATATCAAGAGTGGCATAGCCATTAATATCGGCGTAACGGTAAAAATCGACATGCTGTGTCTCTTCTTCAATCCATTGACGTCGCTGAGCTTCAGATGCCGGATCCCAGGATTCATACCCGTCAAAAATCGACAGTCCATAGTCAGCGGTTATAGTCGGATCCGAGTCACGGGTCGGTTTTGATATTACGCTGTTTACCATTATCTGTATTATGGGACCATATGGGGTTCTGCGCTTTACAACCGAATATTTGTGAAGATGGGCACACAATACTATGGCCTTGTTCCGTGCTATAGTTTCAAGTAGCTGACTACGGAGTTTGTCATCTTTGCGATATACGTGCCAGCAACGGTAGTTGACCGGAATCACAGGTTCGTGTATTGCTATGAATTTATGACGCGCCGGTGATGATCTGAATAGAGAATCAAGCAAGGCCGGTGTGGATTTATTGTCCCACGGGTCATAACACACGATCTGAATATCGCTGCCTATGGTCTTGGAATAGGTAGCCGATTTTAGCGTATCGTTCTGTTGCGAAAGACGGGACATTGCCGGCAGGTATACATTCCTGAATGCTTCCTTGGCGCCCGGACCGGTAATGTCGTGATTACCTTTGGTCATTATGAACGGTATGTTCAGCCCCAGAGAGTCGATTGTCAGGAAAGTGTCGTTGGCCATCTCGTGGGCTTTGGCCTGATTCCCTGCGAGACCTTCCGACAGGTCTCCGAGCTGTATTACAGCAGAGCAATGCTGAGCCGCATCACATACAGTCTTTGCAAAAGACGGAAAATTGTCACGCGTCCATACTGTGTACTCGCGTGTCACCTGTCTCAGGTTATCACCCTTGGTAGCAAGCCACTCCATGTCGTGGTTCCCGATGCGGTCAAGATGCATGTCACCGAGCAACATCAGGCGGTCGGCCGCCGGTGCGGACAGGAATGCGACAGCTGCCGACGCTGAGATTATATAATGACGGATATTCATTTTGTCAATTGCTGATCTGGCATTTGAAATGATGGCGGAATTGATGCTGATGCCCAGCTTTTGTTGGGTTTCGGACCCATTACAAATTCGAGGGTTCCTCCTGATATGATTTCTTTATGTGAGATCCACGACTGTTCCCACTCACGACCATTGAGGCGCGCACTCTGTATGTATTTATTCCCGGGAGAATAATTTTTGGCATGAATCCTGAATTTTTTGTTGTCGGGAAGACTGATTGTCACATCCTCAAGCATAGGAGTGCCTATAACATACATCGGCAGTCCGGGAGTCACCGGATAAAAGCCCATCATGGAGAATACTACAAATGCCGACATACCTCCGCCGTCCTCATCGCCAGGCATCCCCATAAGGTCATTGCGGAACCACTGGTGCAACAGAGTATGGATGCGCTTCTGCGTGCGCCACGGCTCACCGACATAGTTGTATAGATAGGGTATATGCATGCTCGGCTCGTTGGCCATGGAGTACATTCCCACATTGCCCGTATGATCAGGCAGCTGGGCGAAGAAACTGTATTTTCCTGTAGGTAACGGAGTCGAGTACATGTCATCGAGATATCTGAGGAAACGATCTTTCCCGCCCATCAGTGCCACAAGATCGGATATATTGTGAGGGACATCCCATCGGTAGACCCAGCCGTTGTTCTCACCATAG
>CAJUBL010000100.1 GCA_910584665.1 uncultured Muribaculaceae bacterium
GTAAATCGGCGCCCTGCCGGACGCCCCGTCGCGTGTCGTTCTCATCCCGGGCACGCCTCCGCTCTGCTCCGGTGCAACCGGTTACTGTGGAATCGGCGTCCCTGCCGGACGCCTTGCCGCGTTGTCGGTTGTCTGTATGATGCATTCCTTGTGTCTGGGGTATGGCGATGACGGACGTCCGGCAGGACGTCGATTACTCAGTAACCGGGTACGCCGAAGCGGAGCGGAGGTGTGCCCGGAGTGAGCCGCTCCCGATAAAGGCGTCCGGCCAGGACGCCGATTGAAACTATGTGATGGACAGTGCTATGCGTGTTTTTCGTGCGATATGTAATGACTTATACATTAGAGGTTTATTCTTACGATAAAAAAATATTTGAAAAAACTTGCCTGGTTTATAAAAATATTTCATAAATTTGTAATACTATATAGATAGTAGAGCAAACAATAACTTACTTACAATATTAACCAATTTCTAATATCGCATGAAGAAAATCTACCTTATGCTTGCCTCCGCACTCATAGGCGCAGGCTCTGTCATGGCCCAGACTACCTGGCAAACCCAGAAGTTAGGCGAAGTGAAGGTTGATACCCTGTACCACGCGACAGTGGGTCCGGGCACAACCCAGACGCAGATCCACATCACCTACACGCGCAACGGCAATCCCGCCGAGTCAAAAATCACCTACACTACATCCGATCTCACCAACGAATATGTGACGATCAAGGCCGGTGTCGCAAGAGGTGTTGCATACGGAAAACCTCAGACCGTAAAAGGGATGATGGATGACCGCACGTCTTATCAGAAGCATTATTTCGTAGGTATCAACGGAGACTTTGCCGGGCTTGAGTCAAATCAGTCGATACCGTGCGGTGCCCTGATTGAGGACGGTGCATTCGTTACAGGCGCGGGAACCCTTACAGGAAACATTCTCAGCAATTACCTGATTATCGGTAAAGACGGTCTTCCGACCATTGCATCGACAATCGAGTACAATCATAACAAGGCCGGAACAGTAACCTATCCGTCGGGAGCGGTTGAAACCGAGCTGACAGCAAACAACGGCCGCTGGGATGAATGTATCATCGCCTATAACAAATTCTGGGGATATCAGGCTGAAAAAGGTGGCTCAACCCAGACCAACCAATGGGGTAATGAAGCCGAACTGTTACCGGTAGAAACCAATACGGTGTATGGTAATGAGGCTGAGTTTATCGTAAACCGTACCGCTACGGCAGGCAATATGAAGATACCTCATCCCGGACTGGTATTGAGCGGTGTAGGCTCGAAGCGCACTGACGGTAAGCTTGACGCTTTGAAAGCCGGTGATATCGTAAAGATAAAATTCCCGTTCAAGGCTGACGGGGTGGAGACTTCTGCCCGCGAACTGCTTGGAGGCTGGGGTGTTACGGTTAAAGAAGGTGTTGTCCAGAATCTGCCGTCAAAAGTTCCATCCGACATTGCCGCCAAAATACCACGTGCACGTACTGCTGTCGGATACAATGCCGACAAGAGCAAGTTTGTCATGGCTGTCGTTCAGGAAGAGAATTCAAAAGGTCTTAACGGCATGACTATAGTAGAGTTCGGCGATATTCTCGCTTCTATTGGCTGTACTGAGGCTCTGAATCTTGATGGAGGAGGCTCTACAGTAATGTTTGTTGAGAATCTCGGCCAGCGCAGCAGCGTACAGGGCGGTGCTCTCGGAGGTTTTACGCGTTCGGTCGCCAACGGTCTTTTTGCCGTTACTAATGCTCCCGAAGACCGTGAGGTAGCACGCATCGAGTTTGTCGACAAAGCCCTCACCATCCAGCCCGGGCGAGGCTATCAGCCTGTCATCTATGCATATAATAAATATGGTGTTCTGATCTCTACCGGCTTGCAGAATTATACTCTTTCAGCACCCGAAGCGACTTTCGATGCATCGAACCGCAAGATGATCGCTCCTGCCGAAGGTTACTTCGCTCTCACCGCTACCTATAACGGTATCACGACTTCAATACCGGTGAAAGTGGATGCCGCCGGCATAGCCGGATCAGATCCGGCCGCCGCCCCGTCATTCTCAGGCAACGAGTTTACTGCCATACCTGAGAAGCCTGCCGACTGGGTGGATCCCAACCAGCCCAATCTGTATATCGCAGGCAAGGTTGTTAATGACTGGGATTTCTTCAATCCGTTAGTTGTCCGTCCGTATCCCGGTAAAAACAATGTCTATGAGTTTGATATCGATTCGTTTGAATCGCCCGCCATCGATGGCACATATTTCAAGATGACAACAATGGATCCGCGTACAAACGGCGGTTCGGCGGCTTTCAAGGCCGAGGGTTGTGCATGGCACACAAACGAGGCAGGCGCTGAAAAGCCCAATATACTTGGAAACAGCAAGACTTTGACACTGTTGCCCGGCAATGCCGACAATATAAGCACTCCATGGACAGGCAAGTGGCACTTCTCGGTCGATCTCAATGAGAAAACCATCACTGCCACTACCGAGACTCCCCGCCCGGCTATTGATGAACCGGAGCATGTATATCTCACCGGCAATATCGACGGTGATACCGAAGGCCGTATTGAGATGACCGGTATAAACGGCCTGTATAAAGCTGTAAATGTAAACATTACAGATGCCGCTATGTTCGCGTTCATCGCCGACGGTACCGGCTACGGTCCTTATATCGACGGTATCGGGATAGAGACGGAGGATGACTTCTATGCCGGCGGCAACAGCTGGCAGATTGAGCCGGGAGCCTATGACATTACTTTCAGTATCAACACATTTAAAGTAACCATAGCACCTCACATCTTTGCCATGCTTGAGGATGTCACTCCCGCCGGATATGACTTTGACAAATATGAAGCCGGTACCATGTGGAAATTCGCCACATTGCCCGCCACAACAACATCAGGGACATGGACAGCTCCTGCCGGTATATACAAACAGGAGAATATGGATGCCGACGGTCATGTGACAGCACTGCATCTGGCAGGTGTCGACCTCGACAAACAGGATGAAAAGGGTATTCTGACCGACCGAACAAATGCGTTCTCGGTTCAGAAACATCCATCTGAACTCGTAGGTAACTGCCTTGTATTCGCTCAGAACTACAGCCCGGGCCACTACCGTTGCGGATGGCCTAATACCAAGATCAATCAGAGTCAGGGCATGCAGCTGTCGTTCTATGCCGATCCGTCAAAAATAAACGGAGCGGATGCCGAGCATCCCGTTCGCTTCCGCATGGTATTCCAGATTCTGTACCGCGGCCGGCATGGCCAGCCCGGTGTCGATGAGATTCCTAATGTATATGCATCGGCAAGCAATGCCTCAAACGCATGGGCCACATCATACAACGGTGTCACAGACAATGAGGTCGGAGCACAGTTCCCGGTTCATCACAGCCAGTTCTACAAATGGGAGAACGAGGGTACGACAGTAGCCGAGATTCCTGAAGAAAAGGTACTCGTCGACGGCGGCGAGGGCGCCAATGAGCCATGGGACGTTGATCCGAATACCAAGGAGCCTCTCGAGCAGGGTGGTTACAGCACACGTTATCTGATAAACAGCGAGCGCTTCGTCGTATACGAATACGATTTCTACGGCAAGCCCGAGAACGGAACGCTGGGTGTTCACGTAAACTTCGGCGGCGGGTCCTATGCCACCTACGTGTTTAAGGAAATCAAGTTCTTCAACGTGCTTAACGGCGATGAACTGCTTGGTAAGTCAGGTAAAACAAAAGCACCTGCCCGTGTAGCCAATATCGAGAAGCCGTTCATAACCAATACTGCTGCCGGATCACTGCTTGGCACACGTAGCATAAGCTATCGCTACTATACTGAAGAGGGCGTCAAAGAGTTTAAGGCCGAGGAGACCAATACCGGTATTGATAACGTCGTAGCCGATGGTGACAGCAATGCTCCCGTGGAGTACTACAACCTGCAGGGCATACGCGTCGATAACCCGGCCAACGGAATCTATATAAAGCGACAGGGCTCGAAAGCCACCAAGGTACTGATTCGCTAAGTAAACTACAGATATTATCTGAACTATGACACGCCCGGCAATTGCCGGGCGTGTCCCGTTGTATGACGGACGTATGATCAGCGGGTTATTAAACTTTTGTTAAGGTTTGGCGTTTATCTTGCATGGAGTTACCATTCTCCGTACCTTTGACTGCGTCTTAGATACTCACGCTCAACAAAACTCAAACAAGTCTGGTTTTGTATTCGGCTCATCCGTATCTTTGACTGCTCGAAATCACGTCTAACTATATATTAAGATTCAAAATGATATCATCCGAATCACAATATGCCGGACTCACTGCCGATCAGGTCAATGAAAGTCGTGCCCGGCATGGTTCCAATGTGCTTACACCTGCACGACGGGAGTCGTTGCTGGTCAAATTTCTTAAGAAATTTTCCGATCCTCTCATTGTCATCCTGCTTGTGGCGGGAGTTCTTGCTATCGGTATCTCGTGTTATGAATACTGGGGGCTTGAAGAGGGGTTCAGTGTGTTTTTCGAGCCGATAGGCATATTTATCGCCATTCTGCTGGCTACCGGACTTGCCTTTTACTTCGAGTACCGTGCCGACAGGGAGTTTGATCTGCTCAATCAGGTCAATGATGACGAGCCGGTGCAGGTTATACGTGACGGTCATGCCGCCGAGGTTCCGCGTCGTGACATAGTGGTCGGTGATATTGTTGTCATCAATACCGGTAACGAGATACCTGCTGACGGCAGGCTGCTTGAAGCCGTATCGCTCAATGTCGATGAGTCGACGCTTACCGGTGAGCCTATAGCCGCCAAGAGTGTGGATCCTGCTCAGTTCGATTCTGATGCAACGTTCCCTACCGATTTTGTCCTGAGGGGTACGAAAGTGATGGAGGGACATGGTGTGATGCAGGTCACTGCTGTGGGCGATGCCACAGAGAACGGCAGGGTATTTGAGGCCGCACAGATCGATGACAGTGTGCGCACGCCTCTTGACGAGCAG
This sequence comes from uncultured Muribaculaceae bacterium, assembly GCA_910584665.1. Lineage (GTDB taxonomy): Bacteria > Bacteroidota > Bacteroidia > Bacteroidales > Muribaculaceae > JAAVFS01. Next base: position 4,985 of record CAJUBL010000100.1, read on the forward strand.
TTGGGGCGTCTGAGCCGTCTTATAAGTCTTATATCGTATACTATCGCCGGACTGATCTTAGTGGGGCGCGGACTGATGTTCTTCCTGTCGTATGACTTCGAATGGATCCATTTCATAGCCTATATGCTTGAGAGTGTCATGATAGCCGTCGCTCTGATTGTAGTATCGGTTCCCGAGGGATTGCCGATGGCGGTGACCCTGTCGCTGGCCTACTCGATGAGACGTATGCTGAAAACCAATAACCTTGTGCGCAAGCTTCATGCCTGCGAGACCATGGGCGCCACAACTGTGATATGCACAGATAAGACCGGAACCCTGACCCAGAACCGTATGCAGGTGTACCGTACCAACTTCTACGGGCACCCGTCTGACGATGTGATAGATCTGGGTATTGCCGCCAATTCCACAGCTCAGCTTGACCTTTCGTCGGCAGAACCAAAGGTACTCGGCAATCCCACCGAGGGTGCGCTTATACTATGGATGCGTCAGCGTGGGGTCGACTATGCCGTCCTGCGACAGAGCGTGAAGGTGGTAGAGGAACTTCCGTTTACTACCGAACGTAAATATATGGCTACCGTAGTGGAGAATGCCGCCGGAGAGTGTCTGCTTTTTGTCAAAGGTGCTCCTGAGATCGTTTTCGGTCTCTGTGCCGATACTCCCGGGGTGACTCGAGCCGAGCTTGATGCACAGTTGCTGGAATATCAGAATATGGCGATG
>CAJUBL010000101.1 GCA_910584665.1 uncultured Muribaculaceae bacterium
ATGACACGTGTGATGGGATATGCCGCAGCCAAAGCCGGCATAAGCAATTTCACCGCTTTCATGGCAACCGAGGTTGCCAAAAAATTCACACCCGGGATCAGGGTAAACGCTATCGCGCCGGGATTCTTTCTTACCAACCAGAACCGTGCGTTGCTCACCAATCCTGACGGAAGCCTGACAGAGCGCGGGGCCGATGTCATACGTCAGACCCCATTCGGACGTTTCGGAGACCCCGAAGAGCTGTGCGGCACGATCCAGTATCTGATAAGCGATGCGTCGTCATTCGTGACCGGCACGGTAGCTGTGGTTGACGGCGGTTTCAATGTTTTCGCAATGTAGAACTGCTGACGTAAATATTCCGTATATAAAACCACGGCCGGCATGAATATGAACCCATGCCGGCCGTGGTTTTGTTTTAGTGCCGGTGTTCAGATATGGTCGGCGATCCATCGGCCTACCTCGTCGGTAGTGTAGGCGTGTCGGCCTGTGGTGCAGATATCGGGTGTGCGCACGTCGGCGTCAAGCGAGGCGTTGACGGCACGGCGTATGGCGGAGCCCTCGTCGGTGAGACCGAAGTGTTCGAACAACATGGCCACCGATAGTATCTGTGCTATAGGATTGGCGATGTTCTTCCCTGCCGCTTCGGGCCATGAGCCGTGTATAGGCTCGAAAACGGGTGTTCCGGTTCCGGTCGATGCCGAGGGGAGGAGTCCCATGGATCCGGATATCACACTGCCCTCGTCGGTAAGGATGTCTCCGAATGTGTTTTCTGTTACCATTACGTCAAAGAACCGCGGGTCCTGAATCATACGCATTGCCGCATTGTCGACATACATGAAGTCGGTGGTTACATCGGGATACTGTACTGCCATCTCCTGTGCCACATGACGCCAGAGGCGCGACGAGGCGAGGACGTTGGCTTTATCTACGACCGTGAGATGCCGGCGGCGACGACGTGCGTAGTCGTAGGCAACACGCAGTATGCGTTCGACTTCGGGGCGGGTATACAGGCATGTATCGTATGCCCGCTCGTCACCCTCGAGTTTTTCACCGAAGTACATTCCGCCGGTCAGCTCGCGTATGCAGACAAAATCCGCATTCATGACAATATCAGTCTTCAGCGGCGAGTTGTGCAACAGACAGGGGAATGTCCCGACGGGACGTATGTTGGCATAAAGTCCAAGCCTGCGACGCATGGCCAGCAACCCCTGTTCGGGGCGTACCCTGGCCTCGGGATTGCGGTCATACCGGGGGTCGCCGACAGCCGAGAACAGTACAGCTGTGGCGTTGGCGCATGTCTCGTAGGTCGATTCGGGGAACGGATCCCCGCATGCGTCTATCGCAGCCGCACCGACAAGAGCATGATGATACTCGACCGTGTGACCGAAACTGCGGCACACAGCATCCATCACGGCTATACCCTGACGTGAGATCTCGGGGCCTATGCCGTCGCCGGCCAGAACGGCGATATTGAAGTGGCGGCGTGATTCGGCGGTATCATTTATGGCGGCTGCCTGAGCGAATAATGCTCCTTCTCCGGTCACCTCGTTGCCTACGACAGTTCCGGGTCTGACATTAAAGGTTATTCCCATGATTTCGTTCGTATTGTTCTATATCCTCCCGGTGTGCCATGAGATACTCTATATCGTCAAGGCCTTCCAGAAGACATTGTTTCTTGTAAGAGTTGATTTCAAATTTTTCCCGGCGTCCGGTGGCGAGGTTGGTGACTGTCTGTGACGGCAGGTCTATCCTGACCTCTGTAGCCGGATCGGCGGTTATGGAGGAGAACAGTTCGGTGAGGAATGTTTCGCTCACTACCACGGGCAGAACAAAGCTGTTGAGTTCATTATTGCGGTGGATGTCGGCGAAAAAAGTTGAGATCACCGCTCTGAAGCCATAGTCGGCTATAGCCCATGCCGCATGCTCACGGCTTGAGCCGCAACCGAAGTTTTTGCCGGCTACAAGAATGCATGCGCCGTCATACCGCGGATCGTTGAGAGGGAAACCGGGCCTGGGGTTGTCGTTTTCGTCATAACGCCAGTCGCGGAACAGGTTCCGGCCGAATCCCTCACGGGTGGTACTCCTGAGGAACCGTGCCGGTATTATCTGGTCGGTATCAATATTCTCGACAGGCAACGGTACACACGTGGATGTTATCGTTCCGAATTTCTGTTTTGCCATTGCTATTGAAGTTTCAGATGATTAGTGATGATTCCGGTGACAGCGGCTGCGGCGGCTGTAGCCGGTGATGCCAGAATGGTGCGTGCACCCGGACCCTGACGGCCCTCAAAGTTACGGTTGGAGGTCGACACACACAGTTTTCCGGACGGAATCCTGTCGTCGTTCATAGCCAGACATGCAGAGCATCCGGGCTGACGCAGTTCAAAGCCTGCATCGGCCAGCACACAGTCAAGTCCTTCGGCGACAATCTGTTTCATGACTGCCCGCGAACCGGGTACAAGCCAGGCTGTGACGTCGGGATGGCGCCTGCGTCCTTTTACTATCCGTGCAAACTCGCGGAAATCTTCTATACGGCCGTTGGTACAGCTTCCTAAGAACACATAGTCGACTTTGGTGCCGGCGATTGGCTGCCCGGGAGAGAACTGCATGTATTCGAGGGCTTTGGCGTCGCTCTCTGTGGCCGGATCGGGTATGGTGGAATCGAGGTCCATGCCCATACCCGGATTAGTGCCGTAAGTCACACGTATCCCTATGTCGGAAGCATCAAACGTTACCTCCCGGTCAAATGTAGCTCCCGGATCGGTAGCCAGAGCGAGCCATCCGGCCGCCGACCTGTCGAAATCGGCTCCCTGCGGAGCGTTGGCACGTCCCCTGATGTATTCGACCGTCATGGCGTCGGGGCCGACCATACCGCCGCGGGCGCCCATCTCGATCGACATGTTGCACAGCGTCATACGACCCTCCATAGTCAGCGATCTTATGGCATCTCCGGCATATTCGACAAAATAACCGGTGGCACCGTCGGTTCCGAGCCGGGATATGATGTATAGAGCGACATCCTTGGCCGATACTCCCGGACGCAGAGTGCCGTTGACATTAATGCGCATTGTGTGCGGTTTGGGCTGCAGGATGCATTGTGTGGCAAGGACCATCTCTACCTCGCTCGTGCCTATGCCGAAAGCTACGGCTCCCACAGCCCCATGTGTCGAGGTGTGACTGTCACCGCAGACTATTGTGTATCCCGGCAGAGTGAGTCCCTGCTCAGGGCCTATGACATGTATTATGCCGTTAAGATCATGCCCCAGACCGTAGTGTGTGAGTCCGTTGGCTGATGCATTCTCACGCAGAGTGTCGACAGCCTTGCGTGACACCGGGTCGGCAATGGGTTTGTCCTGGTCGTGAGTGGGAATGTTGTGGTCTGGCGAGCAGTATGTGCGTTCGGGACGAAATACTTTAAGACCACGTTCACGCAGTCCCGAGAAGGCCTGTGGCGATGTCACCTCGTGACAATAGTGACGGTCGATGTACAGCTGGTCGGGCCCGTCGTCAATACGGGTTACAACATGTGAGTCCCAGATCTTGTCAAACAGCGTTTTCATATCACAAACTTGTTGATGGCATCGACAAATGCCTCGGCACTGGCTGCGATGATATCGGTATTTGCCGAGAATCCGTAATACTGACGGCCGTCATGCTCGACGGTCATGTGGACCTTACCCACATCGTTGCTTCCCTTGCTGATGGCCTGGATAAGGAATTCCTTAACGAGCATCTGCCGGCGTATGATTATCTTGATTGCTGATATCGCGGCATCGACAGGACCGTTGCCGGAGGCACATGCCTCGAACTTCTCGCCGGCGATACTGAGACCTATGCTTGCAACCGACTGCAGGCCGATGCCCGATGTCACCTGCAGATATTCCACCTTGATGCGGTGGTTCTGGCGATGCTCACCGGCAAGCATCAGTACATCGTCATCGGTGATTTCCTTCTTACGGTCGGCAAGCCTGAGAAATGCCTCGTAGGCTTTGTCGAGCGCTTCTTTCTCAAGTTCGACACCGAGCACGTGCATGCGGTGCTTCAGGGCCGCACGACCGCTTCGGGCTGTCAGTACGATCGAATTCTCGTCAATACCCACATCCTTGGGATCGATGATCTCATAGCTCTCGCGGTTTTTGAGAACACCGTCCTGATGTATGCCGCTGGAATGGGCGAATGCGTTGCGCCCGACGATAGCCTTGTTGGGCTGCACAGGCATATTCATAAGGCTTGAGACCTGACGGCTGACGGAGCTTATACGGTGGGTGTTTATATTGGTATCGAGACCGAGTTCATGGTGGGAGCGCAACGCCATCACAACCTCCTCGAGGGCTGTGTTACCGGCTCGCTCTCCTATGCCGTTTATAGTCACCTCGGCCTGACGGGCTCCGTTGATGAGTCCTGACATAGTGTTGGCGGTGGCCATCCCCAGATCGTTATGACAGTGGGTGGCGATCACAGCCTTGTGTATGCCGTCGACATGCTCCATGAGGTATCTGATCTTGGCTCCGAACTCCTCCGGCAGACAGTAGCCGGTAGTATCGGGAATATTGATTACCGTGGCTCCGGCCTTGATCACAGCCTCGACTACACGGGCCAGGTACTCATTGTCGGTGCGTCCGGCGTCCTCGGCATAGAACTGCACATCCTCTACAAATTTCCTGGCATACGATACGGCGGCCACAGCTCTCTCAATAATCTCCTCACGGGTTGAATTGAACTTGTAACGTATGTGAGGATCTGAAGTGCCGATGCCCGTGTGTATACGTTTATGGCGGGCATACTGCAGAGCTTCGGCGGCAACCTTGATGTCATTCGGTACGGCTCGTGTCAGGGCGCAGATCGTAGGCCATGTGACAGCCTTGGATATCTCCACCACCGAGTTGAAATCACCGGGCGATGAAACCGGGAAGCCGGCTTCGATGATGTCGACACCAAGCTCCTCGAGGCTCTTTGCTACCTCAATCTTCTCGACTGTATTGAGCTGACATCCGGGAACCTGCTCGCCATCGCGCAGAGTGGTGTCAAAAATAAATATTTTGTCACTCATAAATTGTATTTTCGTTTTTGTTTGTAATTTCTGCTACAAAGTTAAAACAAAAATAAGGAATAAAACTTATAAAACGATAAAATTATAGTGCGTTATCGTATAAAAAATGAATTATTAATAACAGCACATCATAATTACGGATGCCATCCGGATCCAATCGGCGTCCTTAACCGGACGCCTGATCACCGGTTCTCAGTGGTCCGGGTACGCTGAGCGTAGCGGCGTGCCCGGTTACTGAGTAATCGGCGTCCTGCCCGGACGCCTTTACCGCCACTATCCAATATAATCTGACCTCTATACGTATCCGATATACTGTGCCACGCAACTTCGGGTAACAATCCATATGACTCACGCGGAATCCCCGACTGGATTACCCGGCAACCGGACGGAGCGAAAGCATACCCGGGGAGGGATCGGCTACGCAACGGGGCTTCCAGCAAGGACGCCGATCTCTCAGTAACCGGGCACGCCGAAGCGGAGCGAAGGCGTACCCGGGATGAGAACGACACACGACAGGGCGTCCGGCAGGGACGCCGATTCCCCAGTAACCGGGCACGCCGAAGCGGAGCGAAGGCGTACCCGGGGGG
>CAJUBL010000102.1 GCA_910584665.1 uncultured Muribaculaceae bacterium
GGGGGGACATCCGGCATGCCGGATGTCCCCCCGCTGGCCGTGTTTGCTCCCACTATAATTTCCATGAGACGTAATGCCGACGGTACATATACACAGCACTCCATACCGTTACTTTTCCATTACGTGTTTATAAAGGGAGAATTGTCCAAAGTCAAGAAATTATGTTCCGAACCCAACGGTTTATCATTTGTACTAAGACGGTCCGGCGAGAAATCAGGTCCGGTCACAGTCCCGGATCGTGATATACAGGCGTTTTCAATCATAGCCAGAAGCCTTGCCGGACAATTGCCCGTGATACTGGCATCTCAGGTCGATCTCATGGATGGAGATGAAGTTGAAGTGATATCGGGACCGTTCCAGGGCCTCGGCGGCATATTCCATCCACGTCGGGGTGCAGGCCACGGTTCTCTCACTATCACATCAGGAGCAGGACTCACAGCATTGGTTACCGACATATCTGTCGACTTGCTGAAGGTAGTGAGATTCGCATCCGGTACACGCAGACCATATGATCTTATCGATGCATTCACACCGAGACTGCTGACCGCTCTCCGGCCTTACGGCGCAGGTAAACTGCTCGGACCGTCAGAGCTGGCACCATTGGTATCATTCACACGACGTCTTGACAGCACAGATATCGCCAATCCGAAACTTAATGCCAAGTTACAGTTGCATCTGCTTGGAGCCTGGACGTTATTGGGAGATGTCGAACGCGCCAGCCGCTCACGTATGCGGTTCGAGGCTTTATCCCACCAGCTTACCAACCCACAGTCACGCGCTCTCGCCGATCTCATAACCGGAGTAATCGATCGAGATTTCGCCCGTCTCAGACAGGGCGAGCAACTCCTGTCTCCATTGAAACCGACAGCATTGAACAGAATACTCCGGAGTGAGTTCAATTTCTGGACCCAAACATCACAAGTAATATAACAGACGGTCTGAACACAGACCTATACGAAAAAATCCACAGTATGAAACTATCCGAATTTTCAAGAAGACTGTCCTCCGACACTTATCTGCGTACTCAGATCGTGCTCGGGTTTGACTTAATCGTCTCGCTTGCCTCCTCAATAGGTGTGCTTCTTCTGCTGTCACTACTGCTGCCTTCTTTTACCATCAACTCACACGAGCTGCTTATCTGGATAAGTTTATCGTTATTGACCTCGATACTGTCATTCTCATTCTTCAAAGTCTATCGGGCCATCATACGTTATACCACACTACGCGAGATAGCCCGCATCTGTGCATCGGCATTTGGTAAAGATATCCTTCTATGGATTGCGATAATATGCATAAAGCCGTCCCAGGCTCCGTCAGCTACCATTATAGGCGTGGTTTTTGTCGATTTCCTTATCACACTGTTTGCTCTGCTGCTACTGCGTGTCGCAATGATTATAAGCTACGACATCATACGCGCCAAAGATAAACGTGACAGCAACGTACGTCGGGTGATGGTATATGGAATCGGCGACAAATCGGCTTCGGCTGTATCACGCCTGCGCAATTCAACTCATTACCGCATCGACGGATTCATAATCTTCGGTCCCGAAATGCGTGGCCACCAGCTTGCCGGATTGCCAGTATATTACTTCGAGAATCTCAAGAACCTCAAAGAGCTGACTGCAAAATACACTTTTGATGGCATTCTCTTCCCGAATGTCACCGATGCCCGCACAGAACAGGACCGCCTTATCAGATACTGCCGTACATGTCAGCTCAAAACATATGTCATCCCGACCATTGACGAGATGACCGATGAAAATGCCCTTGGCAATTATATACGCAAGATAAAAATAGAAGACCTGCTTGGACGGCCAGAGATAAAGATCTCAATGGATGAGATTATAGTCAATTTCAGCAATAAGGTCATCATGGTGACAGGTGCCGCCGGATCTATCGGTTCGGAACTCTGCCGACAACTTGCCAGATTCGGCATCAGACGCCTTATCCTCTTTGACAACGCAGAGACACCGCTACACAATATCCGCCTTGAACTCGAAGACTCGTTCCCTGAATTGGATTTTATCCCAGTCATAGGTGACGTCCGCTCCGAACGCCGGCTTGACTTCGTATTCCGCAAGTATAGACCGCAGATTGTGTTCCATGCGGCAGCTTATAAACATGTACCGCTCATGGAGGAAAATCCCTGTGAGGCAGTACGCGTCAATGTCACAGGATCGCGACAGGTAGCAGACAAATGTGTAGAATATGATATCGAAAAGATGGTCATGGTATCTACCGACAAAGCAGTTAATCCGACCAATATCATGGGATGCACAAAACGCCTTGCCGAGATCTATGTACAGTCACTGGGCCTCGCTATCGAGCGCGGACAGATCAAAGGTCGCACCAAATTTGTCACTACACGCTTTGGCAACGTACTCGGTTCCAACGGTTCTGTAATACCACGCTTCCGTGAACAGATAGAGCACGGCGGCCCCATAACAGTAACTCACCCCAATATCACACGCTTTTTCATGACAATCCCCGAGGCTTGCCGTCTTGTAATGGAAGCAGCCACATTCTCGACCGGGACACAGATCTTCGTTTTCGATATGGGAGAATCGGTCAAAATTGTAACTCTTGCCGAACGTATGATCCATCTGGCCGGTCTCAAGGTGGGACGCGACATAAAAATCGAATTTACCGGACTCCGTCCAGGAGAGAAGCTCTACGAAGAAGTACTTGCCACCAAAGAGAACACCATTCCGACAGCTCACAGCCGCATCTTTGTGGCACGCGCCCGTGAATACCGATATGATGATGCAAAAGATACAATGATTAGCCTTGACGATCTCGCACGCCAGGTCGAGATACCGCCAATGGTGATCATGATGAAGAAGACCGTTCCTGAGTTTAAGTCAAAAAACTCGGTCTACGAGCAATACGACATACATCAGACAGAACAATAACAGTCTGATTGTAACTCATATATGGAACAAACATCCGCAGGCATGGAAAATAGTAGCAAAAAAACTTGCACAAGAAAAAATAAACCCATACCTTTGCAACGTCAAAAAGGGAAACAAGGCAATAAAGCCATGTAAATCCTTTCGGTCCCATAGCTCAGTTGGTTAGAGCACCTGACTCATAATCAGGGAGTCCTAGGTTCAAGCCCTAGTGGGACCACTCGTAAAAATTACCAAATTAAGAAAATCGCTGAAATTCAGACATTTCAGCGATTTTTATTTTGCCCTTTTCCATCGAAAATCGGCAAAATAATGAAGTCTGCGGAGTATAATTCGGGAACAGTCAGAATTGAGGCCGTTTTGTTCACCGTAAACGCTGTAAACATCTGATAATGCGATAATAGCAGAAATCCAACTCGATTTAAGGGCTCAATTTCGTCGTTTTTCTACACAAAAATCATGGCCCCACTCTTTATGTTAAAGTAACTGGATTCCAACAGTTAAATAATGTTGAGAGCAGGAAACCTTAAAAGTGAGGAATTGGACATAGGAGTAGATTTGAGGCGATTTTAGGACTTTGTTCCCGATTCTTACACCTGAAAAGGTGATATTTCTCTGATATTCAATTTTCTGCGCCATAAGAGCATGACACGAGATAATTAACTTTGTGTCAAATTAAAATTGACTCTTATGTATCAGCCAAATTATTACACGCTGTCCTTCATGATGAGGTCGGCACGCTCCACCAGAACAGGTGAGGCACCAATCTACGCACGAATAACCGTCTCAGGACAGCGTGCGGAGTTCAACATCAACAGAAATGTTGATCCCGAAAACTGGAATACAGCCAAAGGCATGTCCAAAGGACGTTCCAAACGAGACATCGAACTGAACAAGTATCTCGAATCAATCCGCGCGCGAATCAGCGAGATTCATGCCCAACTCGTGAAGGACGAGGAACTAATCAACCCTGTCGTTCTCAAAAATCACTATCTCGGCAATATAGCCGGACCGAGGATGCTTGTCGAGACATTCAACGGTGTCGTAGCCCAATACAAGGAGAAACTTGAAATGGGTGACATCTGCTTATGTACCTTCCTACGCTGGGAGCGTTGCGGCAAATATCTTTCGGAGTTCCTAAGCAAGCGTGAGGGCTCTCCGGATATACCTATCAAAAAACTTACAAGCGGAATGATTGATGATTTCGAGCATTTTCTGCGCGTGACTAAAGAAAACGGCAATAACGCCGCAGTGAAATATATCCGCTATCTAAAGAAGGTAACCCGCATAGCTATTGCCAACAAGTGGATGGACGAGGATCCCTTCATCAACAAGCGCTATACACGGACTCAGGCAAAGCGCGAGGCTCTCAACGAAGATGAGCTGAAGCGCATCATGTCGCTCAACCTGACCGACCTCCCCAGCCTCGAAAAGGTCCGGGATACCTTTATCTTCTGCTGCTTTACTGGATTGGCGTTTGTCGATGTATCAACGCTTTCCAAAGCGCAGATTGTCGAAGACGAGAACGGGGAACGCTGGATAAAGAAGCCTCGCCAGAAAACGGGAGAAATTAGTTCCATCCCACTGCTGGGTATTCCGGCCAAGATTCTGGAAAAATACAAAGACCACCCGATGGTTGTATCAAAAGGCATCATGCTCCCGGTCATCTCCAATCAGCGAATGAACGCATACCTGCTGGAAATAGCGACTCTCGCAAAGGTGAAAAAACACTTGACGACACACATCGCCCGTCATACTTTCGCCACGGTGTCACTCAGAAACCACGTGCCTATCGAGTCGATATCGAAGATGCTTGGGCATTCAGACATTCAGACGACTCAGATCTACGCAAAGATGGTGGATGAAGCAATCTCGGAGGATATGCAGAAGATGCGTTCCAAGTTTGACAAGATGGAGGATGCCGTTACTCCCCTCAAAGAAAAGCCGACTGACTTTGTGAGGGAACCACCGAAAAAGCGTGGGCGTCCAAGAAAAAATCCTCTTTGATGAATGACAGAATGAAGGAAGGGCGACAATCGAGCATGACACTCGGTTGTCGCCCTTCGGCCAGTTTATATGTGTAACACAATCACATTAGTATTTGGCGTGGAAGTTGGCGTTGAGCCATTCTTCTATCTCGGCTTCATCGTAGATGGTCTTGCCGCCTATTTTATAATAGGGAATGATATTGGCGTTGCGGAAGTTCTGGAGTGTCCGGCGATGCAACGACAGTCGTCTTGACAATTCTCTATCTTCGATGAAGAATCTCCCTGCCAACGGCTGTCGGATATTCGGGGCTATCGCCTCAAACATTTCAGTCAGCTCCCTTGCCTGTGCATAGAATGTCATAACGCTGGGATGGCGTTTGGTTATAATATCATCTGTCATAGGCATCCTCCGGCCTCCATCCGGTTGTCGTCAAGATAGCGTCCAATCTCGGCTTCGCTGAACAGACAGTTTCCTCCGGGTTCTTGGAAAAAGCCTATCTTTCCACTTGATTTAAGAGTCTGAAGCTGCCGGACTGTGATACACATGGCATTTGCCGCCGCGTATGGTGTGAGCCATTTTCCTGAACCGGCGGGTGGATGAAGCAGTTTCCACATTCGGCTCACCATTGTATGAAGGAACTGCATTGACTTTATCATGTCCTCGAACACCTCCTTGTCTATTTCGATTGTCTGCATAGGCAATTCTATTTTATGAATAT
>CAJUBL010000103.1 GCA_910584665.1 uncultured Muribaculaceae bacterium
AAATGATGTCTGATCGTAGTAATCAAGAATTTCTTTATAGAGGCCGAGGCCGGGGTTCACCCCAAGGCCGAGGCCGGGTGCTACGTTCCATTTAAGCGCAGAAGCTGTGGCTTCTGCGCTTTTCTCACATCCCATAAAGGGGCCCCGATCAATAATCTCGTTAAAATATTTGATGACCTCGACATCTGTGTCAAAATAAAGGCCGCCATAATGATACAGAATCCAGAACCGCGCATAGTCGCTTACAAAGGCATATTTCCCGACTTCGTATGCCTCACGGGTGTAAGGAATGATCTCAACATCAAAGTTGTCTTCATTCCATTGCCTTATTTCATAATCAGGAAAGAATTTCTTCCAGCTTTCGATGCATTTCATCGCCAAGGGAGGCAAAGGTTTACGACCGAACCAGCAATAATGGATTACTTTGGGAATCATATGGGAAACGCAGATTATATTTGTCGGGAAATCATATGGGATACGCGTGGTTGATCAGTCAGTATTACCTACGGCGGGGACGACGGACTGTGGTACGCGGGTTGCGGCGTTTTTTGCCGGGACGGTCGCTGAGAGCCTGGGCGGCTGTCACCTTCCTGCCCAACAGGTCCTCGTCGGGACGGTTTATTTTGTCGGCTATCACGAAGTCGAGTTGTTTTTTAGCCACATCGGCCCTCGCAACCCGTACCACCACTTTGTCACCGAGACGATAACGCGCACCGGTACGACGGCCTATGAGGCAATAGTTCTTCTCGTCAAAGTCATAATAATCGTCGGCAAGATCCCGCATAGGCACAAGTCCTTCGCACAGATTCTCCTCAAGCTCGACATAAAGCCCCCATTCGGTGACCCCGGTAATCACACCGGGAAAAGTCTCACCCAGCCTGTCGGCCATAAACTCGACCTGTTTGTACTTGATGGAGGCACGTTCCGCACTGGCAGCCAGCTGCTCCATCTCCGAGGAATGTTTACATTCCATTTCAAGTTTCTCGACGTTCACACTGCGTCCTCCGTCAAGATACCGCGCCAGAAGGCGATGCACCATCATATCGGGATACCTGCGTATGGGGGAAGTGAAATGGGTGTAGAACGGGAATCCGAGACCGTAATGCCCTATATTCTCGGTAGAATACACTGCCTTGGCCATTGAACGTATAGCCAGCGTGGAGAGGAAATTCTCCTCGGCTGTTCCCTTGACATCGGCAAGCATTCTGTTTAGAGACCGGTTAATGGCTTCAGGCTCGCCGGATACTTTAATCCTGTAACCGAAAGTAGCGGCTATTGTAGCCAGGTCCTGAAGCTTTCCCTGGTCCGGCATGTCATGAATACGATATACAAACGCTTTGGGTTTACGTTTACCCTGAGGCAGACCGACAGCCTTTGCCACTGTCTTGTTCGCCAGAAGCATAAATTCCTCGATAAGTTTGTTGGCATCCTTCGATACTTTGAAGAATACCCCCGTAGGGTGCCCCTGTCCGTCAATATCAAACTTCACTTCAGGCCGGTCAAACTCAACTGATCCGCGGGAATACCGGTCGGCACGCATTATCTTTGCAAGACGGTCAAGAGTCAGAATCTCATCACGGTAATCACCCTCTCCGGTCTCGATTACCTGCTGAGCCTCTTCGTAGGTAAAACGACGGTTGCTGCGGGTGACAGTCCGGGCTATTTCTGATCCTATCACATTGGCATTGTCGTCCATCTCAAACACACATGAGAATGTAAGCTTATCCTCATCCGGACGTAATGAGCATATACCATTACTAAGGTGCTCGGGAAGCATAGGCACCACACGGTCAACGAGATAGACCGATGTTGCCCTTTTAGATGCCTCCCGGTCAAGAGCGGTATCGGGCGTCACATAATGCGTGACATCGGCTATGTGCACGCCAATCTCATAGTTTCCATTATGTAAGCGTCTGATTGACAAAGCGTCATCAAAATCCTTAGCATCTTTCGGATCGATGGTGAAAGTGGTGACATCACGCATATCAAGACGCTGAGCCACTACCTCATCGGTAATGCCGGCATCTATGCGCCTGGCCGCACGTTCAACACTGGCCGGATAAACATACGGAAGACCGAACTCGGCCAGAATAGCATGCATCTCGGCATTGTTCTCTCCGTTTTTTCCCAGAATATCCACAACCTCGCCACGCGGATTCTTGGCATCGTCAGGCCATTCGGTGATACGTACTATGGCCTTGTCTCCTGTCACACCGCCCTTGATCTTAGCCTTTGGAATAAAAATATCTGTGGCAAGGAACTTGGAGTCAGTCAACAGCATGCCGAAGTATTTCTCAACCTGCAGTGTTCCGATAAATGTCTGGTCTTTCTTCTCGATAATCGCCACCACCTCGGCTTCAGGCTCCACACCACGGCGACGTGCGGCTATATTGATACTCACGCGGTCACCGTTAAGCGCATGCATTGAATTTCTCTCGGCCACGAAAATATTCTCACCGTCCACATCGGTGATCACACTGTTCTTACCGTTCGAACGCCGCACGAATGTTCCGGTCGATAAAGCAGTACGCTGCGGAGTCTTGTACTTGCCCGGAGACACCTCGATAAGGTCGCCGTTGAATGCCATGTCGACGAGGGTCATGGCTACGGTACGCTGCTGTACCGGAGCCGAGGCGCCTATAGCATGTGCGACCTGTTTATAGTTGTATGTATTATTCTGCTGTTGGTCAACCCACTCCCTGATCCGGGCTACCAGCTTATCATTATTCTTTTTTGTCTTTGAACGAGCCATTATAATATATCTGTTTAAGTTATGCCGGCGATGTCTATAATCGGACATATGTACCGGCAGAAATAAAATTGCAAGGCAATTTAACCGCTGTGTTTCTCAATAATGTCCAGAGGTTTGTCTGAACTCAAAAGCATACTTTTAAAATTAACGCCGAGTGGTTGTAATTCTGTAAAACGGGCGGCCGGATTTTCGCGGCCGCCCGTCTATTTTTTACATTTTCAAAATAATCATGCGTCGATATTGGCGTAATTGGCATTAGACTCGATGAAGTCGCGGCGCGGACCGACATCCTCACCCATAAGCATTGAGAATATGCGGTCAGCCTCAGCGGCATCACTGATCTGGACCTGTTTGAGCATGCGGTGCTCGGGTGACATCGTTGTCTCACGCAACTCCTTATCGTCCATCTCACCAAGACCTTTAAACCGGTATACCTTTGTCTTGTCTCCGTTGACCGATATGAACTGCTGAACCTGTTGTTCTGTCCAGCAATATTCCTCAGACTTACCGCGCACACACTTGTACAACGGCGGAGTGGCAAGGTACAGATAACCGTTCTCGATGACCGGCCGCATGCGGCGGAAGAAGAATGTCATCAACAGTGTCGCTATATGTGCCCCGTCGACATCGGCATCGGTCATTATTATGATCTTATGATACGCGAGCTTCGAAAGGTTGGCGGCTTTAGGGTCCTCTTCGGTACCGATTGTGACGCGAAGAGCCCGGAAAAGATTTGAAATCTCCTCATCATCAAAAATACGGTGGTCCATGGCTTTTTCTACATTGAGGATCTTACCGCGCAACGGAAGTATAGCCTGGTTGTGACGGTCACGCGCACTCTTTGCGGTACCGCCGGCCGAGTCACCCTCGACAATGAAGAGTTCGCACTCCTCGGCATGACGAGACGAGCAGTCGGCCAGTTTGCCGGGCAGACCGCCGCTGCTGAGGGGAGACTTTCGCTGTACATTCTGGCGTGCCTTGATAGCGGCATGCCGGGCCTGTGCGGCGAGAATCACCTTCTCTACGATCACCTTGGCCTGACGCGGGTGTTCTTCAAGATACATACTCAGGGCCTCGCTCACAGCCACCTGGACGGCACCTATGACCTCTGTGTTTCCGAGTTTGGTCTTGGTCTGTCCCTCAAACTGGGGTTCCATTACTTTTACCGAAACGACAGCAGTCAGACCCTCGCGGAAATCATCGCTCGAGACATCGACCTTGGCCTTTTCGAGCATCTTGTTCTCATCGGCATACTTTTTAAGTGTCTGTGTCAGTCCGCGACGAAAACCTGTGAGATGTGTTCCACCCTCAATTGTATTGATGTTATTTACATACGAATAGACATTCTCATTGTAGGTATTGTTGTATGTCAACGCCACTTCCACAGGAATGCCCTGGCGCTCGGTAGTCAGATGTATCACGTCGTTGATAAGCGATTCCTTGTTGGAATCAATATACTGCACGAACTCACACAGACCGGTCTCGCTGTAAAACACTTCGCTCCGCGGATTACCTTCGGCATCGAAATGACGTCTGTCTGTAAGCGTGAGACGTATTCCGGCATTAAGGAACGCAAGGTCACGCAAACGGTTGGCGAGAGTATCGTAGCTGTATACTGTCTCAGTGAAGATCGAAGCATCGGGTTTGAAAGTGATAGAAGTTCCTGTATGGTCACTCTCTCCCTCGATACGGAGATCGGTTGTCGGCTTACCGCAACTGTATTCCTGAATGTAACAACGTCCATTGCGGTGTACCTCGGCGCGCAGATAGGTCGAAAGAGCGTTCACACAGGATACACCGACACCATGAAGACCTCCCGAGACTTTGTATGAGCCTTTATCGAACTTACCGCCGGCATGAAGCACCGTCAGCACTACTTCAAGAGCACTCTTATGCTCTTTCTCGTGCATATCCACGGGGATACCGCGGCCATTATCTATTACTGTAATCGAATTATCCTCATTGATCGTCACATCGATATCGGTAGCATATCCGGCAAGAGCCTCATCGATCGAGTTATCGACCACCTCATATACGAGGTGATGCAGACCTTTGGCGCTTATATCGCCAATATACATTGCGGGACGTTTGCGCACGGCTTCCAGGCCTTCAAGCACCTGGATATTACTGGCGCTGTATTCCTCTTTGTTCTCTGACATATTTAAAGTAGTTGTTTTTCTGATTGAACGTACAAAGTTAATCAAATTCTCCGAAATCTCCAATTTCAATACCTACGCAATCCAACAATTAATGTTAAAACCGGGGGGGGGATACTGCCACCTCCGCAGAATACATGTAATCACTGATATGTTTTCCATTACACGCCAACCGCCTGAAATCCAATCGGCGTCCTACCCGGACGCCAGTGACAGTGTCACACTGATCCGGGCACGCCGCTACACCCGGCGTACCCGGTTACTGATAAAACAGCGTCCTACCGGACGCTCACGGACGTGTTTTCCGCACGCATACAGCAGGTACTTACATACCATACTCCCGACTTATGATAAAACGGTGGCATTCCGGACGCTCACGGACGTGTTTTCCGCACGCATACAGCAGGAACTTAACATACCATACTCCCGACTTATGATAAAACGGTGGCATTCCGGACACTCACGGATATGCTCAGCACGGATACAGTCATGGAAAAAGGGATAAATCCGGACAATCCCCTACAAATCTTTCATTTCATTAAATTCAAACAGTTTCCCAGTAGTACACCAAACATTTTAACTAAAAATTTGGTATTTGTCAGAAAGTATTGTAAATTGCGGGGGAATTATCACAATTATCAAACCGAAAGATCTCTCCGGCATGAAAACTCTCTTTCTTCTGCGCGCGGCGTTATGTCTCGTTACCAT
>CAJUBL010000104.1 GCA_910584665.1 uncultured Muribaculaceae bacterium
ACTTCATAAAAGCACCCCAAAAGTTTTTTGTCTAACTTTTGGGGTGCAGTTCACCATCGAGGCGCCTTTTCATTTTCAGTCTTAACATTGTTTAATAGTGACGGGAATTTTTATAACAGCCTGAGAGTATGAAATCATACCGGTATTTCATACCTTTGCAGTTGATTTATTTCTATCGTCTTTAACCGACATTAGATACCAATCATAGTCAGACTGATGCTTAACAGACTTATCATATGTATATCAACGGTCTCGGCGATAGCCTTCAAGGCTGTCGCAGTACAGCCATCCGCACCACATAATGCCGATGCCGCCGGGTATCTGATGGAAGCCGTCAACTTCATGAACGCAGACCGGCTTATACCATTGGACGATATGAATGATGACACCGCGAGACTGCAACTCGTAGCCGACATCCTCAACGAGGCCAGCCAGCACATGGGCACACGATACGTTCGCGGAGGTAAAACTCCGAAAGGGTTTGACTGCTCAGGATTTACAAGCTATGTCTACCGCCAGTTCGGATACACCCTGTCTGCATCCTCGCGCGGTCAATACGGGCAGGGAGTCGAGATAGCCTCCGAAGAAATACGCCCGGGCGATCTTCTGTTCTTCAAAGGACGCAGTTCGCGCTCGGTCGGTCACGTCGCAATAGCTATCGATTCCGATCCGGAAAACGGAGAGATCACATTCATACACGCCGCAGTCAGAGGCGGCATACGCATAGACCGCGTCTCAATGCCATACTACAGAAAACGTTTTCTGGGCGCACGCCGCGTAATCGATAATCTTTGACACAATCCCGATAAAGAATCTCCACACTTTAAACTTCAGCATCCACCGCCATGAACGATCCCCGTCAACGTATTTCAGTGCTACGCGACGAGATAAACCGCCACAACCACTCCTACTACGTACTCAACTCTCCTACTATCAGCGATTTCGACTTCGACATGATGCTGAAAGAGCTTGAAACGCTTGAGAAACAGTATCCCGAATTTGACGACCCGCTGTCTCCTACACACCGCGTGGGCAGCGACATCAACAGACAGTTTGACCAGGCTCCCCATATACACCCTATGCTGTCACTCGGAAACACCTACTCGATAGATGAGGTCGACGAGTTTGTGCACCGCACACATCAGGCTCTTGACGGTCAGGATTTCGACATCATCGGCGAAATGAAATATGACGGAACTTCAATATCTCTTATCTACGAGAAAGGACGCCTGGTACGTGCCGTAACACGCGGAGACGGAGAGAAAGGTGACGTGGTCACCGATAATATCAAGACAATACGCAGCATACCTCTGCAGCTGACAGGCTCAGGATGGCCGGAAATGTTTGAGATACGGGGTGAAGTGCTGTTACCGTGGGAAGCATTCGACCGGCTCAACGCCGAACGGGCCTACCAGGAAGAACCGATCTTTGCCAATCCGCGAAACGCCGCCTCCGGTACATTAAAGCTCCTGAATCCGGCCCAGGTAGCCCACAGAGGTCTTGACGCCTATTTTTACTACATGCTTGGCGAGAACCTGCCTGCCGACAATCACTACGACAACATGCAGGCGGCCAGATCATGGGGTTTCAAGGTCGCACCCATCATGAGCGTCATGCATTCAATAAGTGAGGTAGACGAATTTATCAGACACTGGGACACCGCACGCAAGGAACTGCCTGTCGCAACCGACGGTCTGGTATTCAAAGTCAACTCTCTCCGACAGCAGCTCAACCTCGGTTACACCGCCAAGTCACCACGATGGGCAATAGCCTATAAATTTCCGGCCGAGAGAGCATTGACACAGCTCCGTTTCGTAAGCTTTGAAGTAGGCCGCACCGGTGTGATAACACCCGTAGCCAATCTCGAGCCGGTACAGCTTTCAGGCACCATAGTAAAACGAGCATCGCTCCATAATGCGGATATCATTCAATCTCTTGACATCCATGACGGCGACATTGTCTACGTCGAGAAAGGAGGAGAGATCATACCCAAGATTACAGGAGTCGACACATCAGCCCGCGAAGCCGGCGCCAAGACCGTAACGTTTGTCAGTACATGTCCGGCATGCGGGTCACTGCTACAACGCATCGAAGGAGAAGCCGCATGGATCTGTCCCAATAAATACGGTTGCCCGCCACAGATCGTCGGACGCATAGAACACTTCGTCGGACGCCGTATGATGAACATCGACGGCATTGGCGAAGAGACTGCCCAACTGCTTTATGACAGCGGCCTCGTCACCGATATCGCCGACCTTTATGACCTCACCATGCCCCAGCTGATGTCGCTCGACCGCTTCGCTGAGACAAGTGCCCGACGCGTACTGCAAGGCATCGACGATTCCCGAAACGTTCCTTTTGAACGTCTGCTGTTTGCATTGTCCATACCATTTGTAGGTGAAACCGGGGCAAAGAAACTCGCACGCGCCACCCTTGACATCGACACGCTGATGTCCATGACTGCAGAACAGCTCACCGCGATTGACGACATAGGTTCTAAAATCGCAGAGAGCATAACCGAATACTTTTCATGTGAATCAAACCGCAACATCATCGAACGGCTGCGCAAAGCCGGGCTACAGATGTCAATGCCATCCGAAGACCTTCAGAGGAGCGACATTCTGCAAGGGAAGACAATCGTAATAAGCGGCACATTCATCCACAACTCACGTGACCGCTACAAGGAACTGATCGAACAGAACGGAGGCAGGAATTCCGGATCCATATCCAGAAAAACCGATTATCTGCTCGCCGGCGACAACATGGGACCGGCCAAACTCGAAAAAGCCACTTCACTCGGCATCCAGATCATCGACGAGGATACATTCCTGTCAATGATCAATAAATGATTATACACAACAAAAACAACCTGTCACCCCTCCTGCGGAATGACAGGTTGTTTTTACCTGTAATCTATCTGCCGGCCAAAGCAAGGTCACGGCGGCGTTTCAGCGCTTCGAGATAATAGTAGTCGGCATAGTTCAGAGGCACATCTATCTCCACACCGGCTGGCATACTGGTAACACAATGCCTGAGTATAAAACATCCGTTCTCTCCTGCCGGCGCCGTATATTCGGCCGAAGACAGCGACTGCATAATACTGTCAGCATACGCCACATATTCCTGCGACATGTCTCCGACAGGACAGGTCGACAGTTCATAGAGAGCCGACGCAATTACAGCGGCGGCCGATGCATCACGCGGCTCGTCCGGTATACCCGGGGCATCAAAATCCCAATACGGCACCTTGTCTGCCGGCATATTCGGATGATTCCTCACAAAATCAAATGTCCCGACAGCCCGTTGCAGATATGCATCATTTCCAGTCTCCCTGTAAGCCACCGTATAGCCATATATGGCCCAGGCCTGCCCCCTGGACCATGCCGAAGAATGGGCACATCCCTGGGCTGTATGCCTATGCCTTACATCCCCGGATACAGAATCGTAATCTATAACATGAAAACAGCTTCCGTCAGGACGGAAATGTTCCTTTAGCGTACGGTCGGCATGACTTACCGCAATATTGTAGAACGTACTGTCACCCGACAGACGGGATGCCTCAAACATCAGCTCGAGATTCATCATATTGTCAATTATCACAGGGCATGCCCATCCTTTTGCCTCACGCTCGCTGCCCGGATCCACATCCCAGCTCTGTATGATACCGGCATTAGGTCTGAAACGGGTCGACAGCGACCTCGCGGCCTCTACTACCGCTGCCGCATAAGTACTGTCTCCGGTAAGACGATATCCGTTGCCAAAACTGCATCCCACCATGAACCCCACATCATGATGCCACCTGAGATACTGCGCGTCCGATATCGCCTCGGTATACTTACGGGCATACGGGACAAACGTCGAGTCTCCAGTAAGTTCATACAGATACCATACCGCACCCGGAAAAAACCCGCTGCGCCAGTCAGTCACATCACAGTACAGTACGTTACCGTCATCCTGCAGTGACGTAGGGTTATGGAAAGGAAAACCAAGCGACTCGACTGTTTCGATCTGCTTTTCCATCTGTATGCGGGCATTTTCTACCGCCAGTCCTTCCCAGGTCTTCACCTTATCGCCACTGCAGGCGACAAACACAGCGGCCGATGTGACCGCAACAAATAATAGTTTCTTCATGTCAGGCAATATAATGTGATTATAATGATTCCATAAAAATATATAGTATTAACAGCAATACCTATGACTCATCTATATATTATAGACCGCTCATTTTGTCAAAAGCTATAGTGCCGGACAATATGTTATAAAACATATTTTCCATATATACTCACATTTCATCCACACAATCTGAACAAAAAACAGGTAATAAATGTTATAGAACTAAAAATATTTTAAAGGAATGAACAAGATACTTACCTCAGCTCTATGTATAGCCGCTATGACTATCATGACATCATGTGACGAAAAAGCCAAACTGGCCGATGCCGTTACCGGTTCCTGGTCCGGACAGGCCGAGCGCATCGAGACACCCCATCAGCCTACAACAACAACCGTCACCCGTATGATGACCTTTACCCCCGACCTTGACTCGTCGACCGGAGGAACCTTGCGCGCCACAGCTCTGTTCTCTGTAGAGAGCGGCACAAGCTTACAGTCCGCAGGCATTCAGCCCATTGCTGTAACTGTCAGCGGAAACGCCACGATAAACGGACACTGGGAAGCCATCGATGACGATGAGATTGCCGTATCGTTCGACTACAGGACTCTGACCGTCAGCATAGACCCTCAGGAAGTCTTACTCGAGTATGACATAGCCTCCGGCGAGGCAACACCGGTCGACGGCTCAATCAAGCCGGACATTGCCGAATCGGTAAAACGTTCCATCACCAAAGTAATGAACCACAGCGTCTTCGACTACGGCAAGATCGACGATATTAAAGTCAAAGGATCACTGATGTCATGCGAGATCGGGCACAAGGACTACACCTTTCACCGCGACATGTAAACTAAGAGTATGTTTGAATCTAACGGGACGAAAGATTCAGAGAGCATGTCCGGGACTGCTCCTGAATCTGAAGTTCTGTTAAGTTCAGACATACTATAAGAAACTGTTTAAATTAATATGATGCAGATTTTGAGAGAGATTATCGGATGTATTTTTGTTTGTGATGAGGAAGCGTAGCCGTAGCT
>CAJUBL010000105.1 GCA_910584665.1 uncultured Muribaculaceae bacterium
ACTTCATAAAAGCACCCCAAAAGTTTTTTGTCTAACTTTTGGGGTGCAGTTCATTGTCGGACAGATTCTTTAAAGGGATATGCCGGTGCCGTATGTGGGACTATGGTCTTACAAGGCGTGCTGTGTGTCCGGACTGGCGTCGTATGTACAATTGTCCCGGATGAATGTGTCTTATCTTGATTCCCTGAAGGTTATAGTATTCGACGGTGTCTTCGCTGTTGATAGTGATATCTTCGGTAAAGGCCTGATCCGTAAGATCTACGGTACAGGAGACTCCTGTCGACACGTCGATGCCGTCGGTGCTGTGTACGGTTACAGTGAACGTGCGTGCATCGCCGGGCTGCAGAGAGGTTATGAACTGGCTCAGGTCGAAGTGATGTCCGCAGGCACCGTATGTCGACATGCGGTTGTAGCCGTCTACAGTAATCTCTTCCATGCCTGTCGAATTTACAGTTATGTCATCGACTGCCATATTTCCTGTCGATTTGGTATATACGAGCTGTATTGCTCTCACTCCGGCTGGAATGCCGGTGATATCTTCGTTGACGCTTTTCCCGTTGACGGGTGTTATGGTTCTGATTTTTATCCATCGGTTGTCTGTCAGGCCGTTGACTGTCATGAACGAGTTGTTTGACCCCTGTCCTTTATGCCAGAATGAAAGTCCGGTTACATCTCTGCTATAAGTGCGAGTGGTCAGAGTGTGGCCTGAGGCCGAGAATTTTAACGATTTTCCGGCCGTCTTGAAGTTCCCGGCTGATGTGTATGAGCCTATTCCGTTGCTCTTTGTCCATCCGTCGGGCAGACTGTTGCTGTCATAGTTCTCACTTTCTGTTCCGCCTTCTGTACTATAGGTGACTGTGACAAGGTAGTCGGTGGCTCCATCTGCCGGTTCCCATGAAAGGTCGAAGCCGGTGGCGGAGATGCCGGAGGGTATGCTGAGTACGGGATTGGCTATATGTATGCCTCCGGCTATGTCAAAACATATTGTGCCGTCGTCGCTCTCGGTGATACCGGTGACAGGCATATCGATATTCTTGCCGTTCCATGTCTTCATTGACGGGATTGTGGTATTTGTGAACGATGTGTTTCCGGAAAGGCCGGGAAATGACCATCCGTCGGTGATAGGGTTCTGATAGTCATCGTATTTCACGGGGCCATCGGCTTTTTCAAGTTCTACACGCATGTGTGTCGGGGTGTTGTTTACGGCATTGTTATCCCATACCGACTGGTTGAAGTCGATGTGCCATACAAGCAGTCCGTGACCGGGGAGATATTTGTCCCATCCATCGGGCTGCCGGTTCTCAAGCAGGAAGAATTCGGTCTCTCTGGTGGTCGGAATGATGCATCCCCGGTTGGTTGAGGCGAAGTTCCCGAGCGAGACTGTTGCCGGACCGTCAAGAACCTGCGGCTCACACCATCCCATGGCGTTGCGTTCGAATATCGAGTAGTTGGGCGGTGTGCGTCCGTTGTTGTTGTAGGGGCCGTAATCGAGTACCGACCACTCTCCCGGTGTCACACTGCCTGATTCGTATGTCGTTTCATATAGGTCAGGAAGTCCCATGACGTGTGAAAACTCGTGTATGAATGTTCCGACACCGTCCGGTGCGGTGCGTTCCCATTCATTGGAACAGGCATATTTACTGATTTTTTTACCGTCAAGAGTGAGCTGCTTGTTGACTTCGGTCAGTTCCCACTGGTGGGGCCATACGGATTCTTCCGGACCGTAGCTGGCTTCTCCCTGTCCGGCATAGAATACAAATACGTTGTCGACCCACCCGTCGTTGTCCATATCATAGTCGGCAAAGTTAATACGGTCATCGAGTCCACGGCATGCTTCAACTATCATATCCTCCGGAGCTGAGTCTTCATCATTGCTGTCATTACCGCCATAATACTTCCGTTTCTGAGATAATGTAAAGGGCCCGTAGACATCAAATTCAGGATCAAACTGTCCGTTGGAATTATGCAGGAAATAATCCCGGGCACTCCCTGTGCCTCCATACTCGCTGAATCCATTTTTATTCAGCATATTGTGGAAATAACTGTATGGATCGTCAAGGTTGAATCTGATGTCGGCGTATTCGACAAGTATAACGAGTCCTTTCACTTTTCCGGTGCGTGGAAAGTTGCCCGAAAACCGTCCCATGCCGGTCTGCGGTATTGACCGGCTGCGGATGGCTTTAAGTTCCCGGCGGCGTGACCTTACAGTCTTGAGTGACACTTCGTCAATAGATTGCATTACACGGATAGCCTCGTGACGGGGCGCACTGATTCTCACATTGGTGTTCTGAATTATCCCGTCGTCATCAATACGTCCGTATGTCAGATATCCGTATGGATCTGAGGTGACAAGTTTACGGTCTGGCGTCAGTGTGAAGTGTATATGTTCGTCTCCGATGCGTTGTACCATTACTGTCGAGCCATCGGGCTGGGTGACAGGAAATAATCCGCGTCTGGCGGGTATGGCCGATGTTGTGAGAGTGAATCCTGACAAAAGCAGGAAAAGTATAGTTCTGATTGGCTTCATAAATTGATGAAAACAGTATCTTTGTTGATGTACATAGTGTCTTTTATGATTGCAAAATTAACGTTTATGCCTGTCAAAATCAAAATAAATTTGATTTGCACTTTACTTATTCGTATCTTTGACTCCGTCTTAGATACTCACGCTCTGCAAAATCAAAATAAATTTTGATTTGCTTTCGACTTATCCGTATCTTTGACTCTGTCTTAGATACTCCCGCACGGCGATATCAAAATTAATTTTGATTTTCAGCGGTTTGTTTATCTGTATCTTTATTATATATAAATGAGTCTTTGGCTCACAATTTTTTATTATGACATTTAAGGAACTTGGGGTCAGCGAGCCCCTGCTACAAGCTATAACCGACATGGGATTTTCCAGTCCCATGCCTGTTCAGGAAAAAGTTATTCCACACCTGCTGCACGAGGAGAGTGATGTAATCGCTCTGGCACAGACCGGTACGGGCAAGACGGCGGCTTTCGGGCTGCCTGTTCTGCAGCGTATCGATGCGTCTGATCATACTCCACAGGCTCTAATCATATCTCCTACGCGTGAACTTTGTCTGCAGATCGCCGGAGATCTTGCTGATTTCTCGAAATATATAGATGATGTAAGGATACAGCCGGTGTATGGCGGCTCGAGTATAGAAAGTCAGATAAGATCGTTACGTAAGGGTGTGCAGATCATTGTTGCCACCCCCGGTCGTCTGATCGATCTGATAAACCGCGGGGTGGCACGTCTGGACAATGTGCATACCGTTATTCTTGATGAGGCTGACGAGATGCTCAACATGGGTTTTCTTGATTCCATAAACGAGATACTGGAGCATGTGCCGGAGAACCGCAAGATGCTGCTGTTCTCTGCTACGATGCCGCAGGAGATAGGCCGTATAGCCAAGAAGTACATGCATGATCCGGTTGAGTATGTCGTAGGTACGCGCAATGAGGGCGCCGCCAATGTACGTCATATCTACTATCTGGTCAATGCACGTGATAAGTATCTGGCACTCAAACGTGTGGCAGATGATAATCCTGATATTTACGCTATTGTGTTCTGTCGTACCCGCCGAGAGACGCAGGAGGTTGCCGATCAGCTGATACGTGACGGTTATAATGCCGATGCTCTGCATGGAGACCTGTCGCAGCAGCAGCGTGATATTGTCATGAAGAAATTCCATGACCGGGTTATCACAATGCTTGTGGCTACCGACGTAGCAGCCCGCGGCATTGACGTAGATGATCTGACGCATGTAATAAATTTCGGTCTGCCTGAGGATGTGTCGGTCTATACCCACCGTTCGGGCCGTACCGGCCGTGCCGGCAAAACCGGAGTCTCGGTGGCGATAATACACACTCGTGAGAAGGGACGTCTCAAGGAGATAGAGCGTATCATCGGTAAGAAATTCGAACGGAAGGAGGTTCCGACTCCGACTCATATAATAGAGAAACAACTTTATAACCTGGCTGACCGTCTGGAGCGTGTCGAGGTTGACGAGGTTGCGATGGACCAGTACACTCCGGGCGTTATAAAGAAACTCGGCTGGCTTTCGGGTGAGGATCTGATAAAACGTGTGATGTCACTGGAGTTCAAGCGTCTGCTCGACTATTACAAAGATGCTCCGGTCATAGATGTCATAGAAGAGAAACCTTCGAGGGATAAGAAGAAAGATAAGGATGGAGACCGCACTGCTCACGATAAGGACCGGCGTACGGCCGACAAGGGTATGGACAGGATCTATGTCAACGTGGGTAAGCGGGATGGATTCTATGCCGGAAATCTGATTGAATTGCTCAACCGTAATATCCAGGGTGCACGGGTGGACGTGGGGCGTATCGATCTGATGCCGTCCTATACTCTGTTTGATGTCAAGAAGCGTGATGCCCGCAAGGTTGTCTGTGCATTCAAAGGGGCTGATTTCATGGGAAAACGTCTTTATAGCGAGATAGCTGAGGCCGATAAGGACTATGCGCGGGTTTCGAACCGTCGCAGTCGGGATAATTCTGTGGATGATGAACCTTTTGCGGCTTTCAAACGTAAAAAGGGAAAAAGAAGATGAAAAAAATTATTCTGGCGATATCATTTGCTGTAGTCGTCACATGTGTGTGGGCTCTCACTCCGCGTGAGATTTTTGTCGATGCACCGCGTCAGGTTATAGCCGCCATTGATTCGATAACCCGCCTCGATATGCTTGATTATTATGCGAGCGGATCGAGTGTGGCAAGCCGTAATGCCTTTGGCGGTGAATCGCGTGTTACCTTGCTGACTGATGATTTCATTACGGTGTCGACCAGCTCGTCGAGCGAGGTCACCATGGCTCTTTTGCCGGGCCGACGCGATACTATGCTGCTTGTGGTGAATACTCTTGCATTGCCGGCTCCGGACAGCCGGGCTTCGGTCTATGGCCGGGACTGGGCGCTTTGTGACAGGAAGCTGCAGCTTCCTGACCATAATGATCTCTCATTGTGGCTTGACCGGGATAGCGGTCCGCGTCGTCAGGAGCTGGAGAATATGATACCTTTCGTTCCGGCTATATATACATATAAGGATGGT
>CAJUBL010000106.1 GCA_910584665.1 uncultured Muribaculaceae bacterium
CGACCTGACAGCCTACAGGAAACGTCTGGTCGGGAACCACCGCCGCTACCTCGCCCCCACCCCGGCCGGCACAGACCGCCGAACCGCCGAAGCCATGACAGAATTCCAGACCGCCGCCCGCCTGTTCTTCCCGGCTACCGATCTCTCCTCAAACCAGTCATTCTGAAAACATTCAGGTAATTCAAACAATAACCATAGGCTTTCTGAACATGATGAGACGGCCTGTTTATCAATTCCCCATATTATGTCAATATTTAAGGATAAGACACTCCTGATTACCGGTGGCACCGGATCGTTCGGTAACGCCGTTCTCCGACGCTTTTTAAACACAGACATCAGGGAGATACGTATCTTCTCACGCGATGAGAAGAAACAGGATGACATGCGCCATGAATATCAGGTGCGCTATCCAGAAGTTGCCCACAAGATTAAGTTCTACATCGGTGATGTACGCAACTTGCAGTCGTGCAAGAACGTAATGCCGGGAGTGGATTACATTTTCCACGCTGCCGCGCTGAAGCAGGTACCTTCGTGCGAGTTCTTCCCCATGGAGGCGGTGAAAACAAATGTCATCGGTACGGACAATGTGCTGACAGCAGCTATCGAAGCCGGTGTCGGGGCCGTAATATGCCTGTCGACCGACAAGGCCGCATATCCCATCAATGCAATGGGCATAACCAAGGCTATCGAGGAGAAGGTGGCTGTGGCAAAATCCCGATATTCGGGCAAGACCAAGATCTGCTGTACACGTTACGGCAATGTGATGTGCTCTCGCGGTTCGGTCATTCCGCTGTGGATCGAACAGATACGTTCGGGTAATCCCATCACGCTGACAGAGCCGTCGATGACACGTTTCATAATGAGTCTTGACGAAGCGGTCGATCTCGTCCTGTTCGCTTTCGAACATGGCCAGAACGGCGACATCCTGGTTCAGAAAGCGCCGGCCTGTACAATCATGACCCAGGCCGAGGCGGTATGCGAGCTCTTCGGCGGCCGGAAAGAGGATATCAAGGTGATAGGAATACGTCACGGCGAGAAAATGTACGAGACCCTGCTGACCAACGAGGAATGTGCCAAGGCCGAGGACCTCGGCAATTTCTACCGTGTGCCGGCCGACAACCGCGGTCTGAACTACGACAAGTACTTCAAGGAAGGCGATGAATCCCGCAACACGCTCTCGGAGTTCAACTCCAACAACACCCGACGGCTCAATGTAACCGAGACCGTAGAGAAGATCGCCTCTCTCGACTATATCAGAAAGGAACTGAGCGGCGAGGGTAACTTCGTCCAGTAGAAGACCGGAGAACCACAGAATCATAGATCTTTTCCGGCACTTCGGATCTATGGTCCTAATTTGACCAAATAATTATTAACAATATTTAACTTCGCTTTATCCAAATATTTCTACTGATACCTTCTGTTATTTGTTATCTTTGCAAGAAATAGTCAAGACGATGGCAGTATATACAATCACACTACAATCAACCGAGGACTACCTCATTCTCAAGAAGCTTCTTAAAGCTTTTGACGGTGCGGAAATTACCCCTATGCGGTCAAAGAAAAGTCATCTCGATATTTCGCTGGATGACGCCAGGTGTGGACGTAAGGCCGGACCATTCAGTTCGGTAGAGGCATTAATGTCTGATTTGCTTGATTGACAATGTATTCAATCGAACGTACCAACGCTTTTAAAAAATCGTTCAAACGATGTGTCAAACGAGGTCTTGACGTAACTCTATTCCAGAAAGTCATCACCATACTTGCCGAAAACGGATCTCTGCCATCCAGATACAGACCGCACAAGCTTTCTTCAAAATATGAAGGATTATGGGAATGTCACATCAGCCCCGACTGGTTGCTGATATGGAGTCAGAATGATGACGAACTGACATTGCTTCTGATAGATACAGGATCACACTCTGATATATTTGGATAGGGCTCTCACTCAGGAGAGCTTATGACTAAGCCACTAAAAATTCTTGTTACAGGCGCCAGAGGCTTTGTAGGTAAGAACCTATGCGCACAGCTCAATAACATCAGGGAGGGTAAGGCAAGAAATTACCCTGTCTGTGTCGATGAAGTGTTTGAATATGACCTCGGCTCGACGTCCGAGGAGCTTGACCGTTACTGCCGTGAAGCTGACTTCGTGTTCAATCTTGCCGGTGTAAATCGTCCCAAGGATAACGATGAATTCATGCAGGGCAATTTCGGATTCGCATCCACTCTGCTTGACACTCTCCGCCACCACGGCAACACCTGCCCCGTGATGCTCGCATCCTCCATTCAGGCCACGCTCATCGGCCGATACGGGCAGAGCGACTACGGGCGCAGCAAACTTGCCGGAGAGGAGCTGTTCTTCGGCTATGGCCGCGATACAGGCTCCAAGGTCCTCGTATACCGTTTCCCGAATCTCTTCGGAAAATGGTGTCGCCCCAACTACAACTCGGCCGTGGCGACTTTCTGCAACAATATCGCAAACGATCTGCCGATACAGGTAAACGACCCGGCGGTCGAGCTCGAACTGCTCTATATCGATGACCTTGTCGAGGAGATGATACTCGCTCTGCAGGGCAGGGAACATCATTGTGAGTTTGACGGACTGGAGACAGTTATCAAAGAAGACGGACGCTACTGTGCCGTACCGACCACCTTCCATATCACTCTCGGAGAGATTGTCGACTTGCTACATCAGTTTGCCGAAATGCCCAAGACTCTGATGATCCCCGAGATACCTGCTGACAGCTTTGCCAAGCGCCTTTACTCGGCTTATCTGTCATATCTGCCTAAGGACAAAGCCATCTTCGACCTGAAGATGAACTGCGATGACCGTGGCTCGTTCACCGAGCTTGTCCACACTCCGGCCTGCGGACAGGTCAGCGTCAACATCTCCAAACCCGGTATCACCAAGGGACAGCACTGGCACAATACCAAGTGGGAACAGTTCATCGTCGTTAAGGGCCACGGCCTGATTCAGATGAGAAATGAAGGAACTGATGAGGTGTTGGAGTATGAAGTCTCCGGCGACAGAATACAGTCGGTCATCATGCTCCCCGGCTACACCCACAACATCATCAATCTCTCCGACACTGAAGATCTCGTCACCGTCATGTACTGCAACGAAGTTTTCGATCCCAATCACCCGGATACTTATTTCGACAAAGTCGAAATAAATTAAAAATTATGAATACATAATGCATAATTAATGGAAATTTATGAATGCATAGTGCATAATTAAATTGGATATAATACACTGCAGGCTGTCATACCGATTGGTTGGACTTGGATGTCTTGATGATTTTCGTAAGAATACTTATTAATTCCTGACAGTCTTATACTATATCTGATCCTTCCTCTTTTGAAAGATATTCAGACTCACTTAATAATTCAATCCAATACTCAGACTCAGACGCTTCTTTTAGCGATATCGATAGTTTTGCAATGAAATCCGCACGGCTCTGTGCACGCACTGCCTCCCGCACATTGGCCCCTATCGAAGTTCCGCTTCTGAGCAACTGCTTACTTAAACGTATTCGTGCCGGCACAAAGTCAGATATTTATAAAGCCTGATAATCCGCAATGCAAAGTCTTTGCTCTTTACAGCAATAATATTGTCGGTTATTTCTTTCATAATATATTTTTCTGTAAAGATACAAAAACAAATCATGCATTCTAAATCAATTATGCATTATACATTCTAAATTCTCAATCTAATTATGCATTATACATTCTAAATCCTCAATCTAATTATGCATTATGCATTCTAAATTCTCAATCTAATTATGCATTCTGCATTCTAAATTCTGAATTAAATATGAACTTTTCCGATATTAGCTTCGCTGACAACGGCAGGCTCAAGCTGCTGATCATCGTCGGCACTCGCCCCGAGATCATACGTCTGGCCGCTACAATCAACAAGTGTCGTAAGTATTTCGACGTCATTCTTGCCCATACAGGCCAGAACTACGACTACAACCTCAATGGCGTGTTCTTCAGAGACCTGAAGCTCGCTGATCCTGAGGTGTACATGGACGCTGTAGGTGACGATCTCGGAGCCACAGTAGGCAACATCATAAACTGCTCATACAAGCTCATGGCGGCCACACGTCCCGATGCACTGCTCATACTCGGCGACACCAATTCGTGCCTGTCGGCCATCCCGGCAAAACGTCTGCATATACCGATATTCCATATGGAGGCCGGCAACCGGTGCAAGGACGAGTGTCTGCCCGAGGAGACCAACCGGCGCATTGTCGACATCATATCGGACGTCAACATCGCATACTCCGAGCATGCACGCCGCTACCTCGCCGACTGCGGTCTGCCCAGAGAGCGCACATATGTCAGCGGCTCTCCCATGGCCGAGGTGCTCCATGAGAATCTCGCCGAAATAGAAGCCAGCGACATCCACACGCGCCTCGGCCTTGAAAAAGGAAAATACATACTGCTTAGCGCCCACCGAGAAGAGAACATCGACACTGAGAAAAACTTCAGATCGCTCTTCAGCGCCATCAACGCCATCGCCGAAAAATACGGTATGCCCATTCTATACAGCTGCCACCCGCGAAGCCGCAAACGCCTCGAGAGCACCGGATTCAGACTACATCCGCTCGTGATCCGGCACGAACCGCTCGGTTTCCACGATTACAACTGCCTGCAGATGAACGCCGCCGCCGTCATATCCGACTCAGGCACGCTCCCCGAGGAATCAAGCTTCTTCACCTCCGTGGGACACCCGTTCCCGGCCATATGCATCCGCACCTCCACCGAACGTCCCGAATCGCTCGACAACGCCGGATTCATACTCGCCGGCATCGATGA
>CAJUBL010000107.1 GCA_910584665.1 uncultured Muribaculaceae bacterium
CTCAATTCTATCACTATATCTTTCCGCATTTCACTTTTTTGTAGTAACTTTGCAACGAAAAACAAACGAATCATTTAACCATTCATAAACCAATGAAGAAAAGCGCATTGCAGGTGGCTCGCGCAGCTTACGAGCCCAAGCTTCCGATCGTTCTCACGGGAGCAGTCAAAGCTGTCGAGGGCGAAGCAACCCAGTCGGTTGCCGATCAGGATGCTATAAAGGACCTCTTCCCCAATACCTATGGTCTTCCCGAAATAACATTCGAGAAAAAAAGTACCCCAACCCAGGGACAGCCCATCAACGTAGGTGTAATACTCTCCGGCGGCCAGGCTCCCGGCGGGCACAATGTCATAAGCGGCATCTTTGACGGGATAAAGAAGATCAACAAATCGAGCCGGCTGTATGGCTTTCTGATGGGCCCTGGCGGGTTTGTCGATCACCAGTATATCGAACTCACATCCGACATCATTGACGAATACCGTAACACAGGCGGTTTTGACATAATCGGTTCCGGCCGTACAAAACTGGAGAAGAAAGAACAGTTTGACAAAGGTCTGGAAATACTGAAAGAACTTGACATCAAGGCTCTGGTCATCATCGGTGGTGACGACTCAAACACTAATGCGGCCGTTCTTGCGGAATACTACAAACATATCAATGCCGGCGTTCAGGTAATCGGCTGTCCCAAGACAATTGACGGAGACCTGAAGAACGAACAGATCGAGACATCGTTCGGCTTCGATACCGCCACAAAAGTCTACTCTGAGGTTATCGGCAATATCGAGCGAGACTGCAACTCGGCCCGCAAGTACTGGCACTTTATCAAGCTTATGGGCCGCTCAGCCTCCCACATAGCCCTTGAATGCGCACTCCAGACCCAACCCAATATCTGCATCATCTCAGAGGAAGTAGAGGCCAGGAACATGACACTCAACGAAGTTGTTGACAGTATTGCTTCTGTAGTGGCCGCCCGCGCCGCCCGTGGCTGTAACTTCGGCACCGTCCTCATACCCGAAGGTCTTATCGAGTTCATTCCGGCCGTCAAAAAACTCATCGCCGAGCTCAATGACCTGCTCGCCGCCAAGGCTGCCGAGTTTGCATCGATTCCAGCCGACGGTCAACGCCAGTACATCATCGAGCATCTCAGTGCCGAAAACGCGGCTGTATACGAGTCACTTCCTGCAGGAGTCGCCCGCCAGCTGAGTCTTGACCGCGACCCTCACGGCAATGTACAGGTATCTCTCATCGAGACCGAGAAGCTCCTGAGCGAGATGGTAGGTAAACGTCTGGCTCAGATGAAAGCCGAGGGAAAATACGACGGCAAATTCTCTGCTCTTCATCATTTCTTCGGATACGAAGGCCGTTGTGCCGCTCCGTCCAACTTCGATGCCGACTATTGCTACGCACTCGGTTTCAATGCATCGTGCCTTATCAACGCCGGTGTTACCGGTTACATGTCATCGGTACGCGGTCTCACCAAACCATCAGTGCAGTGGATTGCCGGCGGTATACCTATCACCATGATGATGAACATGGAGCGTCGTAACGGAGAGATGAAGCCCGTTATACAAAAGGCTCTTGTACGCCTTGACGGAGCTCCGTTCAGGAAGTTCGCCGCACAGCGCGACGACTGGGCCATCAACACGTCGTTCATCTATCCCGGCCCGATCCAGTACTTCGGTCCGGCCGAAGTGTGCGATCAGCCTACGATGACACTCAAATACGAACATGAGAAAAAATAAGAAACTGTCATAAAGACAGGCATCCCCCTAATCGGGCCGGGGGTAAAATGAAAAATCGCGGCCCGGCCTAACCAACAGCTTGCAACAATGGCATCACATCCCGCCAACGGGTATGATGCCATTGTTTTTTTCATTCCAAACTATTTATTTCCGGCCATACATTTCATCCAATTACATTTTTTTTAGAAATAGTTTGCAATATTTTTAATAAAACATCGATTATTTATTAATTTGTATTAAATTTGCAGTCATAATTGTGCAACATTTTTAATAAGCCGCCAATATTTCAACTCTCCCAAAGAATAGAATAATGATCACATCTATTACTAATGCCCGGATCATTGATTCGGGATCAATTATCGAAAACGGCTATATTATAGTCAGAGACGGTCTGATAGCCGAAACCGGACAAGGTTGTGTGCCAGACATTGAGACAGATGAGACCATCAATGCCGGTAACAGATATGTATCGCCCGGTTTCATTGATCTACACACCCACGGCGCAGGCGGTTCTGATCTGATGGATGGCACTGTAGATGCGTATCTTACAGTAGCCCGCACTCACGCCCGTTATGGCACCACTACTTTTCTTCCGACCACACTCACCTGCCCGGACGAAGAGCTGTTCCGCACATTTGAGACTCTGAGACAAGCCCGCAGATCAAATACTCACGGTGCCCGAATGGCCGGTTTTCATTTAGAGGGACCATATTTTGCATATTCCCAACGAGGCGCTCAGGATCCGGATAATCTCAGAAATCCCACTCCGGATCATTATAACGCCATTTTAGCGGCCTCCGATGACATCAGACGATGGAGCATCGCGCCTGAACTGCCTGGTGCGATCGAACTGGGAAGAGTGCTTTCGGAGCGCGGTATCATTGCCTCGGCAGGGCATACAGATGCCATCACAGAAGAAGTAATCTCAGCTTACAAAGCCGGATTTTCACTCATGACCCATCTATACTCCGGAATGTCGGGAGTAACGCGGCGTAACGCCTACCGTCATGGCGGAGCTGTCGAGGCCGCATTTCTGCTTGATGACATGGATGTCGAGATAATTGCCGACGGTATTCATCTTCCGAAAGAACTTCTCCAACTTATATATAAGATAAAGGGGCCGGGCCATATAGCCCTCATTACCGATTCGATGAGAGCCGCCGGAATGCCCGAAGGAGAATACCGTCTGGGAAGTCTCAGCAAGGGGCAGACGGTCATTGTAGAAGATGGTGTCGCCAAACTGGCGGACCGCTCAGCCTTTGCCGGCAGCGTGGCCACAGCCGACCGCCTTGTACGCACAATGATACATTTAGCAGAAGTCCCGCTTACCGATGCCATCACGATGATAACATCAACACCTGCCCGCATACTCGGTATGGACAGTTCAATTGGACACATCAGGCCCGGCTACAACGCCGATATTGTAATATTCGATGACAATATAAATATATGCCGGACCATTATCGGCGGCAAGACTGTCCACAGCATCTGAGAATATGAATAGTGAAAAAAACGATCATGAACAGTGACCAGATATCTCAACCGGCATCAGTGTCTCGCCGTAATGTCCTGACAGGCATAGCCATAATAGGCATGGTGTTTTTCATCATGGGTTTTGTATCATGGGTCAATTCCATATTGATCCCATTCTTCAGGATAGCCTGTGAACTTACCACATTCCAATCCTATTTTGTCACTTTTGCCTTTTATATAGCATACCTTGTGATGTCCATACCGGTGGCCTACATGCTCAGACGCACCGGCTATAAACGCGGTATGACGTATGGATTCATAATACTTGCCACAGGTGCCGCACTGTTTGTACCGGCGGCACTCGGCCGTACCTATCAGATATTTCTTATCGGACTTTTTACCATGGGCTCAGGGTTGTCTGTACTACAGGCGGCGGCTAATCCCTATATCACAATAATAGGTCCGATCGAGACTGCGGCACGTCGCATCAGCATCATGGGAGTGTGCAACAAACTGGCCGGAATAATTTCTCCGCTAATATTCTCGGCTGTAGTATTAGGCAAGAGCAAAGCCATTCTTGAGCAGGTTGAAAAAGGGGTCTTAGACGGTCAATCCAGAGAGGATGCACTGCGACAGCTTCTTGACGGAGTGATAATGCCTTATGCGGTTCTCGCTCTGATACTTGTCTCCATAGGTCTGTTCATATACTTTTCGAAACTGCCGGACATAAATCCTGAAGACGAAGACGAGACCACATCAACAGCAACCAAGGGGAAAAGTTCGGTGCTGCAATTCCCATATCTCGTCTTAGGAGTCATTGCTCTTTTTTTCCATGTCGGATCTCAGGTCATAGCTATAGATACAATCATAAATTATGCAGGATCTATGGGGATAACCCTTATCGAGGCAAAAGTATTCCCTTCATTCACATTGGGAGCGACTCTCATAGGCTACCTGATGGGGATATGCCTGATACCACGAGTCATATCTCAAAAAAATGCATTGATAGCATGTAGCGTAATAGGATTGGTATTATCAATCGGAGTAGTGACTACCGATATCGATGTAACATTCCTCGGACATAATTCAAAACTTTCCATATGGCTTTTAGCGGCATTAGGATTCCCGAACTCACTGATATACGCCGGGATATGGCCTCACGCGATACGTAACCTCGGAAGATTTACCAAAATAGCATCATCTCTTCTGGTAATGGCTCTGTGCGGGAATGCCATCATGCCTCAGGTCTATGCCTATGTGGCCGACTCTACAGGAAGTCTTCAGACCGGATACCGGGTACTGATACCATGCTTTGCATATCTTGTGTGGTATGCTGTATGGGGATTCAGAATCACATCATGGAAAAAGTAGGACAATCATTTTCATAAGTAGATGTTGAAAATTAGTTTATATCAGATTTTTTTCGTATCTTTGTGT
>CAJUBL010000108.1 GCA_910584665.1 uncultured Muribaculaceae bacterium
CAAGCTGCCGATTCAACTTTTTCAGGGCATTTCTTATCCCGAACTCGCGTTATTAAATCCGACTTTTCATTATGAACACATATTTCCCTTACTCAGCAATAATCATCAGCACAGTCCCGACAACCTCACGGCACATGTACATAGGCGAATGGCAGATAATGTATACCCCGGCCGACACACCCCAAACCGTGAACATCCCCATAAAACCCGAAATATACTACTGACCGCCGTTCATCCGGATTAGGATATTACTGAATGACTGAGAACCTGAAGCACCGGCAGAATTAATCTTCGGACCATTCGTCCGACATGCCGAACTCCTTGTTGGCAAACAGTTCGGCAAGGCCGGAGATCTGTTTCAGCCGCAACAGTTCGTCCTTGTCCATACCGATATTGCGCATTATCCAGGCATCGGACATTCCGGAACGCGTAAGTTCGGCGACAATATTGCTCATCAGTTCAACGTTGTGCATACCTCGCGCCCGGTTATGTCTTATCGTAGAAGTCATACGGTTTGACAGATCCTTGTCTATGACAGTAACAGGCAGCATCCCGTTTTCCCGCTCATAGATCCTTCTGGATGTTTTCATAACCATATACCGGTGAAATCCGTCAACAATTTCATACTGATCGCTGCCATGAATATAATAACAGACACAAGGCATCGTATAACCGTCCTCCCATATCGAAAGTTCAAGAAGTTTCATCTCGGGCGGAGCCACAATATTGGGATTGTAATTGTTTGCCACGACTTTCTCAATCGGAACGGCAATAACATTATAGACCGGGCTTTTATATTTTTCCATGTTCCAGTGATTTATATTTCTTCATCACACGCTCTCGAAGCTCGCGCTCACGCTTCGTGAGGGAGAAACCCATGTATTTGCAGGCATGATCATTTTTGAGGATGCAGATACACATGCGCTTATATGTCGGGATCTCCCTGAACTCCGGTATGTCGATATCGTCGAGATATTCCATTCTCACAGGCAGTTTATCTGTCCGGTATGCCGAGGTATCTCCCACCGATATGGAAATATTGCGGTCGCGCAGTTTCTGTATGGTACCGGAATCAAGACAACCGCCCCGCTCACGCCAGAACTTTTTGCTGACACGCAGTTTCTCCTCATAGTTATTTCTGACATCATGCGGAAGAGTGTTCAGCAGAAAATACATATATTGTTCCCAGGAAAAACCTTCGGGACACTTTATTGACTTCCAGCCCATAGCAGTTGTCCCTCCATAGATACCGGCAAAGTTGACCCCGTTGACCCGGCTTACCATCTTCCCCCATGTGTCGGGATCTATGACCTTGTAAATAGAAAGAGAAGAAATTGCCTGAGAAATAAACGGACTTGCCACACGCTGACGTCCTATAGGTACACCTGCCTGATAATAGAGATCGTAGATATGGTTGTAATGCCATCCGAACTTGCCGTTAGCGATCCATATGTCTGATGTTTTCCAGTCATATATCGGGTATGCATTATACACTCTGGAGTCAATACGATGAGTCCACTTAAGGGATCCGAAGCGTCGGTAATTGCGGTCACTGTGTATAGTGCGCCAGCGGTTGAAACTCTCCTGTGTACGTATTCCCACAAGACAGCATATACGTCTGCATTTCTTGCGACGAAGAAGCCACGGGGCAAACAGCTGCTGGAAATCATAGTCCCAGAGATCATTGCTGAAGAAACTGAAATCACTTTCAGTATAGCAACCGTCCGGCATATCGCGCACCCATGCCTCCTGCATGTTTTTTTCCCACGGACGCCAATATGACTGGGACATGGAGGTACACGTCGCGACTCTGAACGGCACACAGCAATGATACACATCAAGGATATCGCTGTCCTCCGACAGTCTTCTTCTTACATATTCGGTAGTATGACTATACTGGACTTCATAATCCATATGAAAGACTCCGAGTCTGCGTCCCGGCAGATTCCTGCGGATATAATCCACACACAGGTTCAGCAGAACACCGCTGTCCTTACCTCCTGAAAAAGAAACGTAAACATAATCGAAGTTTTCAAAAATGACCTTCAGCCGTTCCTGCACCGCATCATAGACATTCAACCGGCGCATCATTACTCCGAGTCTCCTTTCCGGCTGATATTCTGCATTTTATTATACTGGGCAAAAACTGTACATGTAATGAAACCGTGATTACGGAAAGCCTCGACATGACGTTTATGACACAACGCCGTGACCGGTCTGTCCGTGGACGCGAGTATATGGCCGACAAGGCTGTCGAGAACATCCGGATCATCATGTCCTATATAATAATTATCTATATACAGACCTTTACCCGAAGCCTTGGCCGGCATGAAACCCACAACAGCTCCGTTATAAAGGCAGATGTACCATGTATATTGTGAAGTAGTCTTGAACGGGTAGTTGTTGTTCTGACGGAGTACATCCGGATTCATTACCAGACGTGCTACAAGCTCATACAATCTGTCATCCGTACCGTGCAGACTTATAATTTCCATTGTAATTGTCTTTTATTAACGACAAAATTACAAAAAATTATCATATATCCGCATAATCGGCTGAAAAACACAAAGCAACACATCTAATTTTAAGCGCAGATCACACAGAATCGGCTTCGCCACAGTGAACCATGACTAACATGACTCGCGCCATTCTTTTCATCGAATATTCTCCGTATATTTGACTAACATAATTGCCTCCGGCACCGCGCACCGGCCTTGCGGCCGACGATCGCTATTATGTTTCATCGAATATTCTCCGTATATTTGTTTACCTGTCAAGAACTATTGCCTGAACGTTATCATATTCCAGGCCCGGCATCTGCGTTCCTACAGGAGCTCCGATATAAGTAGGATCGCAAATAACATATCGGCGGTCCCGTATTATTATAGCATCACCCTTCTCTTTACCTGTAAAACATACGGCTGTTGCCAAGTGTCCGGGATAATATATCAGGGCTACATCCAGACCGAGAAGATCCCTCACAAGCCGGGAGAACAGTATCGATCTGTCCTCACAGTCACAATAAGGATAATAAAGACTCTCCTCTGCAAAGAAAGCCCGGTCATGTCCCCATACTTTATCGTCATACTCATACACAAAGCCGGTCTGTACCCAGTTCAGAAGTCTGTTTGCCGCATCTGATTCAGATTTATCTTCCACAGATGCCCTTAATGCAGGATATATCAGATCTTTTGTCTTCTGAGCCAACGGGGCATTCGCATACATAGCCCATCTTGTCATCGGATTGCCATCATAAGCTGACGTCGGATATCTTTCATAGAATTCAATCAGATTCTGCGGAACACGAGACAAAGCACACATATCAGCATATCGGGCTGACACGATCCTGCGTTCTTCTGACATCAGCTCACCCGACACCTGCTCTTTATTAATCAGCAGAGACATCGGAGTCTCGCCCTCAAAAGACGCATTACAGATACTGATCGATCCCGAAGACTCTCCCCAAGGATAAAAGCACATATTATCAACGATAAAATATCTTTTATCAAAAATCTGATGTCTGCTTCCATACAGCATAACAAGCTTACCTTCATCAACAGCAAGTCTCATCTGATAGCCGGACTGAGAATACAGGAACGCCATCAGTAATGTCGCCATATTACTATCAGAACAGTATCTACCGCTAAGTTCATCAAGAAACATCAGATAAGCCCAGTCACACATATTATACCTGATTCGTGCTTCAAGACAGTCACGTATAGAATTGTTCATGCGGGCGTTACTCAACCGCTCCCATCCGTCGGCTATCGTGACAGGCTTACAATCGTTCAATCCTATATCAGCCAATCGGGGTAAGCGAACTGCACACGAAACTCCGAAAAAACTGACTGAAAAAGAATCCTCATCACCAGACAAGTCTTCACGTATCGGTTCGACAGGCATGGGCTGCGGGCTATCCTCAATTGGCTGAACCTGCACCGGCTGTATTGTAACCGGCTCTGTATCGACCTTATCGTCATATGGTTGCGGAGGCACCGGATTTTTCTCTTCGGGTAATGGCATGGGGGCCTTTCCCTCATACCAATCCCAGGCCGTCAATAGAAATTCTACGTATTTACGATTACACTCATCTCTAAACGAACCGAAAATCTTTTTCTGTTCATTTCTGAACTTAACATAACTCTCTGAAAAATCATCTTTAGAAAAGACGTTCAGAGAGATCAGTACTATTATCAGTAATACTAAACGTTTCATTTTGATATTGAAAATGCAAAGTTACTACAAAAAAGTGAAATGCGGAAAGATATAGTGATAGAATT
>CAJUBL010000109.1 GCA_910584665.1 uncultured Muribaculaceae bacterium
GTCCTTAGCAATGGTGTTAAATTCTTATGTTTTTATCCCGAACTCGCGTTAATAGGTTTTGCTTTGGATTTGCCGGTCATTATCATGTAAGTAACAATTGAACAGCTGGTCCGGTTCACTGTGAACCGGAAGAATTGTGTTAAAAATATAAAAGGCCGGATGTTTGGAACAAAGTGGCAGTCAGTTATCGTTGTCGGTCAGTCGTATGTGATTCAATCGGCGTCCTGTCCGGACGCCTGCGACTGTGTTCCCGTGCTCCGGGCACGCCGCTACGCTCGGCGTACCCGGTTACTGATACCCCCCCTGGTCATTACGCATTACGGATGTGGTGTCCATGCGTTTTTAAAGCGGGACAGGGAACAGGTGTCTGATGTGTGGATCTGACACCATCCTGGATGCCGGGAGGTGAAGTATCGATCTGTCATCGATGAGGGCGATGTCGTCACACAGGCGCATGGCGATGTCGAGCTCGTGGGTGGAGAAAAGTATGCATTTGCCATGGTCGCGGGCTAATCCGCACAGTAGTGTGACTAGTTCGTAGCGGTTTGGAATATCGAGGAATGATGTCGGTTCGTCGAGTAGGATGTTGGGTGTATCCTGTGCGATGGCGCGGGCTATCATCACGCGCTGGCACTCGCCGTCGCTCAGAGTGTCGAGCGGCCGTGTCTCATACCCGGCCATCCCGACTGAGTGCATCGCATTCTCCACTATCTCGTGGTCGGCCGGCTGCAGATGTCCTATCCAGTTGGTATATGGCGCACGTCCCAGAGCTACGACGTCGATGCATCGCATGTTGGGGATTCGTGTACGGTAAGTGCTGACGAATGCGAGTTTTCTGGCTATAATGGTCTGGGATGTGTCCCTGAGATCGTTTCCGTCGAGAGTTATGTTTCCCTCGTAATGGCGGTCGAGGCCGGCGATTGCGTGTAAGAGGGTAGACTTTCCGGATCCGTTACGGCCTATGAGAGCTGTAAGCCGTCCGTCATGAAAAGAGCAGCTGATGTTGTCGAGGAGCTGTCGCTTGCCGAAGCCTATGGAGAAGTCGCTGAGTCGGATCATGTTCGGTTATTGCTGGAAATGAGACTCTGGTTACGTAGTACGACCCATATGACTACGGGTATGCCGAGGAGAGCTGTAATGGCGTTGACCGGGAGTGTGAAGAATTTGGATATGATATCACAGAATATCATTACCGTGGAGCCGAGTATAAGCGAACCTGGAATAAGGATGCGGTGATCGCTGTTGTCAAACAGCATTCTGGTGATATGCGGTACGGCGAGGCCGATGAATCCTATCGGACCGCAGAATGCTGTTACCGAGCCGGCAAGCAGGGTAGTCGATAGGAAAAGCATGGCTCGGGAACGTTTCATGTCGAGACCCATTGTGAGGGCATATTCCTCACCGAGCAGGAGTAGATTCAGCGGTTTTATGGTCATGACGGCGAGTACCAGTCCGGCTATGACGGCAGGCAGCATTATATACATTTGAGTGACAGTGACGTCTCCCAGGGAACCCATTGTCCATATTACGAATGCTTTGAGTGATTCCTCGCGGCTGAGGTACTGGAGTATCTGTACGATAGCACTGACACCCGACGAGAACATCATTCCCAGGATAAGTATCACCATGATGTCTTTTATCCGGTGCCCTACGGCTGCGATGATGAAGAGTATAGCCGCCGCGCCTATCCATGCCGCGCCTGCAATCCCGAGTGTCGATACCGAGGCAGGGATGCCCAGCAATGGCGCTCCGAGTATGAACAGAGCGACACCGAGGCTTGCTCCGGAACTGATGCCGAGTACATACGGTCCGGCGAGGGGGTTGTTGAAC
The DNA here is from genome assembly GCA_910584665.1 of uncultured Muribaculaceae bacterium. Classification (GTDB taxonomy): domain Bacteria; phylum Bacteroidota; class Bacteroidia; order Bacteroidales; family Muribaculaceae; genus JAAVFS01. The sequence goes on from CAJUBL010000109.1 coordinate 1,831, forward strand.
AGAGTCTGCATCTGCAATCCGCTAACCGATAATGCTGCGCCCGAGAGCAGAGCTACAATGGCTTTTATAAGTCTGATATTGATTACGATACTGGCAGTACTGTCCGGACAGTCACCGCCTGCCAGTGCTTTCCATACGAGTCCCGGGGGGATGGCGACAGCCCCTATTGTGAGGTCGATGGTGAAGAGCAGCATTGTGATCAGTGCCATCGAGGTGAACAATATGCAATTACGGGATCGCATAGGGCAGAGGATAATCAGAGCAGTCGTTTATAGTATACAAACCCGTCGTTTATAAGGTCGGGGTGGAAGATTTTTATCAGATCGCGCAGAATGAGGTCGGGGTTTACTATGGCCGACTCGTAGAAGTCGTTGCCGCCGGCGCTGTTGCTGCGCAGAGTATTGTTATATACCTGTCCCGAGGTGACGGGACGTGTATCGGCAAATTTAGGGCATGCGGCGCGAAGCTGGCTGAGTGTCTCGGGTGAGCCGATGTTGATCCAGAAATCGGCACGCGAGGTGAGTATATAGGCGGTCTCCATGTCGATCGGGAGTGATGAGCCGGTGTCGTTATCCTTATATATATATTCGGCGCCGGCATCGGTTATGAGACGTGCCATATAACTGTTTGTGGGAGGCATGAACCAGGAGTCGGCATATGGAGTGTTAAGCATTACGGATGGGACGGGCAGAGATGCCCGGGTTACGCTGTCCCGCAGTGTGTTGTAGCGTTCGGGGATGGGGCTGAATGTGTCTATGCCTTTCTGTCGTCGTCCTGCGATCTCGGCGAGCGGTACAATCCATTCGGCTTTGCCCAGAGGAGACTCTTCAAGATAGTCGCCGATGTAGATATATGGGATGCCGAGTTCACGTATCTTAGGTTCTGCCGGACTGGCGCCGTAGATGCCGTAGAGGAGTACGAGGTCCGGATCGGCACCGATCAAAGCTTCGTAATTGATATTTCCTTCGTATCCGATGTCGACTATAGATTTCCTGTCGACTGGGGTTGAAAGATATTTAACACCCGAAGCTCCGACGACACGGTCTGATTCTCCTATGGCGTGCAGCAGTGCGATGTGGGATGATGACATTACGGCGATGCGTCGGGCTTCGTCATGAATCACAGCGCCTTGAAAGCCGTCGGGAGGCAATTCGCCATCGCGTGATATGAACAGTGATGATGAAATACTGTCGGCGCCCTGCCATGAATTTCTGACAACGATCAAAGAACTTGCCCGGCCCGGTGCACCGAGAATCTCAAATCCTGAGGCGTAGCGCGGAGAATAGATCGGCTGGTCAAAACCGTCGGTCTGCCCGCTTTCTCCGGAACGGTTGCCCCGGCATCCGGCGAGAATGCACAGTGTGCCTGTCAGAATCAGTAGTGTCTTATGCATGATGCAAAGATAATGCAAATTTGCGGATAAGTCAAATCCGCAGTCCATCCGGATGAGGTTTAAAGCGCAGATTCTTTCTGCACTTCGTTCCGAAAGCGTTCTGTGTTGATAATTAAAGTTGAACGAAAATCGCAGATTAGTTTTACCGTCCGGGTTTGAGAATAACCGCAAATTACGCAAATTGTCCATCCGGTGGAGAAATCTGCGGTTGCTATGATCAGTTGTCGGTGCGGAACGGAATGATTGGCAGTCCCAGATGGTTATGGATCTTACCTACGGCGAAGTTCCTGAAGTTGTATCTTACGTTCCTGATCTCGTCGATCTCCGGACAGGAGATGTCGATTGTGAGTTTCTCCCAGTTACCCCATGCGTTGGCGGGGTGGAAGATACCGTCGGCGCCGGCTGCTTCAAAACCTTCCAGATTGTTGAACGGAAAGAATCCGTCAGGCATGTTGTAAAATGCAAGCGAGGCTTTATTCCCGTCTACGGTCATGGATCTGAAGCGAGGGTAGTCGGCCGGCAGTCCTCTGATGCCGTATGTCCTGGCTCCGGCCATGAATGCGAGACGCTCTCCGAGCGGACGTTTGATCGGAGCGTGGATGTTGTAGCTCTGGTCGGGGTGTACGAGATCGCTTGTGCATACTATGCCGCTGTTCGGTATCATTTCTGCCGCCCGGTGCTGGCATTCGCGGAACAAGGCAGCCGCATCGCCATCAGCGTTGCCGTATGCCCATCCGGGTATCTCTACGAAGTAGAACGGGAGCTCGCCAAGTCCCCATTTCTCACGCCAGTCGGTGACCATGTCAAGCATGTGTCCGGGATAAGTGTCGTGGCGGCCTACGTTTGACTCGCCCTGGTTCCATATGAATCCTTTCACGGTGTATCCTATGAGAGGATGCAGCATCGCGTTGTACATGACATTGATACGTTCCCAGTCGTTCATGTC
>CAJUBL010000110.1 GCA_910584665.1 uncultured Muribaculaceae bacterium
CGACCCCCTGATTAACAGTCAGGTGCTCTAACCAACTGAGCTACTGAAGCAGTATCACATCATCCGGGAACTTCCCCGAAAATTGCGGTACAAAGGTAAACCAAATTTTTGACCCGTCCAAAAAATAACATCATTTTTTTTAATTTCAATCAGCAATTTTCGTCTCAGCCCAACATTCCAACCGCAGATCACACAGACTCCTGGCAGAAATTAAAGCGCAGATGACGCAGATTAAAGAGAACCATCCGTATATAGGAGTTTAACCGCAAATTACGCGAATTACGCAAATTTTAAGGTAGGCCGTACGCTCCACCTAATAAAAATTTGCGTAATTCGCGTAATTTGCGGTTTATTTTAATAATCCGGATGGCCTAACTTATAATCTGCGAAATCTGCGCTTTAATCCCCTCACCCGGATGGGACGCGCTTCAGGCATCATTGCGGCGACAGCAGCCTGCGGTACTCCGCCTTGTCATTCAGCACAGCTGCCGCCCTGTCAAGATCGGCATCATCCCTCACCAGATACTCATACGTGCCGGGAGTATAATAATAACGCTTCATCAGCTCAGTCGCTATGTACCGCGAGATATCCTTACGCTGTATGTCCAGATCGCGGTCAAGATCATGATGCAGCATACGCTTCAGCACATCGATCTGCGACTGCACACTGTCATTCATATAACCCTCGCGCTTCGTGACATCTTCCAGCTGTTCAACAATATACTCCGTAAGCTTGTCATACTCCACCTTAGCCGGATCGACCGAACGCTTGAACGCCACATACATGGAGTCATCGACAACAAAATCCGACGGTCCGGCTACCTCCGGATGCCCGGCCACGTAACGCGTCGCGAAATCAAATATCGTGTTCCCGGCTACAAGATTATATGTCAGTCTTGACAGTTCCGGACGCTCAACCGTGATATCAGGCGTGATTCCGCCTCCATCCCTCACCTCACGGCCCGCACGTGTATGAAAGACATTGGTCAGGCTGTCTGGTATCCTCGCCACCGATCCGTCAGGATTCCTGTGGCTGTAATCGATAGCCTGGATCAGACGCCCGCTCGGTATGTAATACTTGGCGATAGTGACCTTCAGAAGCCCGTTATAAGGCAACTGGCGGGTCGACTGGACAAGACCCTTGCCGAACGTACGCTCACCCACGATGACGGCCCTGTCAAGATCCTGAAGGGCTCCGGTCACGATCTCGGCCGCCGACGCACTGCCGTCATCGACAAGCACCGCCAGCGGTATATCAGTATCGACCGGCTTCCGCGTAGTCTTATACACCTGCTCGTTGAGCTGACCGCGGCCACGGGTCCTGAGGACCTCGGTACCTTTGGGTACAAACAGTCCCACGATCTTCACCGCGCTCTCCATCAGGCCTCCACCGTTACCGCGAAGGTCAAGAACTATCGACTTCACCCTCGGGTCAGCCTTAAGAGCCAGCAAAGCGTCTCTCACGGCATCGGCACTCTGCTCATTGAACGTCGTCAGGGCGATATACCCCACATTGCCATGGGTCACACCGTAATAAGGCACCGGATTGATATCTATCTTGGCACGTGTAAGGTCGAATGTCAGTATCGAGTCCTCTACCCACGGTCTCTTGACCATGACTCTGACCGGCGTGCCGGCCTGACCTTTCAGCCGGGCGCTCACGGCATCGCTCTTCCAGCCTGTGACACTGTCCTCATCAATCATCAGAAGCATGTCACCGGCCCTCATGCCCGCCTGCTGTGACGGCGTACCCTTGTAGGGCTCACTTATGTACACATTACCGTCACGCTGCATTATAACCGATCCTATACCTCCATAGGTACCCGTAGCGATAGTCATGAAATCCTCCTGCTCGCTCTCAGGTATATAATTGGTATACGGATCGATATCATTCAGCATCGCATTGATTGCCGTCGTAACCGATTTCTCGGCATTGATAGTATCGACATACGATGTCTGCAACTGCTTGAACAGCGACGTGAATATATCAAGAGAGCGCGAGATATCACGCTTCTCACTCCTCGTCTCGGCCACTCCCGCTATTGTCATGGCCGACATCACAGCCACACATGCCACTCTTATGATATTTTTTCTCATGATTTCTGTCACCTGAATAATATATTTCAATAATTGAACGAACTGCCGCCGAGAAACTCCCTCAGCAACGATGTAGGCGGGATTATCCTGTCCCCGATAGGCTCGAAATAGCTCAGGAACTTCATCAGACGGTAAGCCTCGGCATACTCCGGAACATCATGCGGCACGTGCCTGAGTATCTCCTCGCCGTAATCCTTCATAACACCTAACTCAAAGATCAGAGACGAGTTGAACATCGCGTCGGCATTCTCCTGATAAGGAAATATCCAGCGCTCCTCGCCACGTCTCACACTCGCCCAGCGCCTCAGCGTATCTATAGCACTTGTACCCCTGTACTTATGGTCTCTGATAATACGGCGCAACAGACGGTTGTCGGTCGTCGGGACCCAGTTATGGTCATCGATCGAAAGCGTCGTCAATGCCGACACATAAACCCTGTACTTCATTTCCTCCGGTACCGAAGACGTCAGCTCTGGATTCAGACCGTGTATACCCTCTATCAGCAGTACCGAGTTGCTGTCAAGCCGCAGCCTGTTACCCTTGAACCGGCGCTCTCCCGTTTCGAAATTATAACTCGGGATCTCAACCTCCTCACCATTGCATAATGCATTCAGATGCTCATTGAACAGCCTGAGATCAAGAGCATAAAGCGACTCATAGTCATAGTCTCCCGATTCATCGCGCGGCGTGTCGACACGGTTTATGAAATAATCGTCAAGCGATATCATCTGCGGTCTCAGCAGGTTGGTCACCAGATAGGTAGCTAACCGTTTCGTAGTCGTAGTCTTGCCAGACGACGACGGACCGGCGATAAGCACAATCTTCGCTCCGCCCCTGTTGAACCGCGACGTGATATCATCGGCAATCGACGATATCTTCTTGGCATGCAACGCCTCGGCAACGTTTATCAGATCCGCCGAACGCCCCTCCGTGACCGCACGGTTAAGCTCCCCTACATTCTTGACCCCGATCACCCTGTTGAAAGCAAGATGGTCGGTAAAAGCCTTGTACATCTTCTCCTGAACAACCGCTCCCGCCGGCTTCGCGTGATCGGCAGGATCAAAAGCCAGCAACAGCATCCCCTCGTGGTAAGGCTGCAGATCAAACGACCTCAGTATACCGGTCGACGGAGCGAGAGCACCATAATAGCTGTCGAGCACCCCGTCAAGCCTGTAATACGTCGTATACAGACTATGCTGCGTCTGCAGCAACAGCACCTTGTCATCCAGACCCTGACGGCGGAACATCTCCTCCACGTCAGCCGTCAGCCGCTCCTTACGTTCGAATGTGATATCACGCTCCACAAGAACATGCATCATACTCTTCAGACGCCCGACAACCTCAGGCGTGACATCAAGACCCTGAAGCCGGCAATAATATCCGCGGGAGATAGAATGCTCCACACTGAGACGCACACCGGGATATGCCTCCGATATAGCCCTGTACAGCATCATACACAGCGAACGTACATACACACGCTGACCCGACGACGAGTCTATATCCAGATACTCGACCTTCTTGGGCGAGAAAAGCGGAAATCTCAGGTCCTCAGTCTTGTTGTTGACATGCGCACAGATAGGATCGAAACCTATCTCATCCCTTACACGCTCCAGCACATCAAGCAACGTCTCGCCGCCGGTAAAATCAACATAACGGCCTATGTTATCGACATATACTTTCAATTGGTTACTCATAATCCTCTCATATAAACAACACGCAAGCCATAAAGCCCACGCAAATAGCTGACTACAAACATAACAATTTTTTCCAACAAAAGTGTGCGTAAAGATATAGATTACGTTTTTTTAACCGCGCTGAATACCACGGACCGACACAACAAAAGAGACCGTGACCATCCGGTGAAGTGACCCCAAAAAGTTGGACAGATTAAACATTATCCAGTTATAGAAAGAG
>CAJUBL010000111.1 GCA_910584665.1 uncultured Muribaculaceae bacterium
ATCAGGTGATCTCCACCGGTCTGCAGTTCGTCGACTCCTATCTCAGCTCGGCCACCCAGGGAGTGTTTGTAGGTGTAGGCATCGTGGTGTTGCTCTGGACCATCAGCTCGCTGCTGTCGTACATAGAGGATGCGTTCAACACCATCTGGCATGTATCGCAACAAAGGGGTTCCCTTCAGAAAATCTCCGACTACATAGCCATCTGCCTTATAATTCCGATCCTGATGATCTGTTCGTCGGGTGTCTCCATATTCATGTCGACCGTCATCCAGGACAATATACGTCTCCCTTTCCTGACTCCGATGATCAACACTCTGCTTGAACTCGCTCCACTGGTGCTGGCGTGGATGGCGTTCACCCTCTCCTATTTCCTGATTCCCAACACAAAGGTTCAGTTCAAGTATGCCGCCATCTCCGGGGCTATCATAGCGGTGGCTTTCCTCGTGCTTCAGGAACTCTTCCTCAGCGGACAGATATATGTTTCGAAGTATAACGCCATATACGGTTCGTTCGCGTTTCTGCCGTTGCTGTTGATATGGCTTCAGCTTTCATGGCTGATGGTGCTGGCGGGCTGTGTGCTCACCTATTCGATGCAGAATGTATATACATTCAATCTTATGGGAGACGCCGACAAGATCTCCATCGATTCCTGGCACCGCGTCGCCCTGATCGAGATGTGCGTCATCGCCAAGCGGTTTGTAGCCAAGGAGGCTCCGCTCTCGGCTACGGAGATCGCAATCCGCTACAACCTGCCGGTAAGGATTGTGGAGCGCATCACGGAGACGCTTACGGCCTCACGCCTTGTCTACGAGGTGAAGAGAGAGGACAATGACCCCGGTCTCTCACCGGCCATGGAAGTTGACGGGCTGACCGTGGGAGACTTTCTCAAGATCTTCGACTCATACGGTGAGATTGACTTCGTCCCGGATATGGACGGCCTATATGCAGGAATGCTTGAGGAAATCAAGCCACTCCGCGACAAGGCCTACGCCGAATTCAACACCCTGCCCATAGTAGAAGTACCCCTCCCAACCCCTGAGGAAATCGAGACCAGAATCGACCTCCTCGCCGAAAACATGATCAAAGCCTCTGAAAAGCAGAAACAGCCTTGATTGCAGCAAATTGTCAACACAAAACGAATAATCCCTAACTTTTATTTACAAAATCCGGCACATTATTCCATATTTTATTGCTTTTTAAGAATTAATGATATATATTTGCGACATTAAACGATATGATTTGCTAATTGAGATTCTGCTTATATAATATTCATAATTAATTTTTGAAAAAAATGAGACAACGAATTTTACTTTTATCAATGGCAGGCTGCCTCGCTTTCGGGATGTCTGCGCAATTAGAGGTTATCGGCAACGGCAGTGTCCAGGTCGGTTCATTTGCAGACGGAGGTCCATCCACCCCGGGTCCAAGCCCCCTCGGTATCTCCGTAGGCACGGGGAGTGATATCGACCTATCCCTATCGGACACAACAGCCACACTCGGAATAAACGGCACCGGCAAAAAACTCTCGGGAGGAAAGATCTCGTTCGGCGTTGGAAACGTCAACATACAGGAATACGGCATCGGCACGGGCAGTGCTTTCAGCACCCTGATGAGACTCAATTCAAAAAGGGGGGGTTCGTGTCTTACTGCGGCGACCGGCAGATCTTCATATACAACAGCAAGAACTCGACAAATCCTTTCACCTACAAGGTGAATGTATCCGCGCCGCAGTATCTGACATCCTCGGATGCCCGATACAAAGAGAACGTGGAGCGTCTGGAGAATATCGGCGACAGGTTCATGGAACTGAATCCCGTGACATACAGGATGAAGGGCCTCGAAGCAGCATCATCTGACGAGACTCAGGCAGAGGCATCGAAACAGTCTGCAGTTGATATTAGAAGCCATGATATGCGTCTATGACCTTACCGGAGCGCAACGTCTCTGTCGGAACATCAAGGAGAGAGGTCCGGTTGAAGTACGGATCGATGGCTGCGAGCTTCAGCCCGGAATGTACATATATGCGCTCATTCTGGACGGAACAGAGTTTGATTCAAAACGCATGATCTTGACTGACTGACGATTTTCGCGCAGTCCACAAGATAAACCAAGTCCCACTCTTTATTTAGCCACATAATGAAAATAACAGCAATAATACTCATGCTTGCGACACTCTCGCTTGCAGCGAAAGGAGCCGTAACCACGGAGAGCCATACCGTCAGCTTTTCTGAAAGCGACTATACGTTCTCTTACAATGAGAACGGGGACCTTGTAATCGGCGCGGTCAACGGGGATATTTCATATTCCTCCCCGGACGAGCCCGGGCTACCGTTGCAGTCGCTGTCTCTTGCCATTCCCGGAACGAGGAAATACGAATCATCGAGCCTCAGCTTCTCCAGAAGACTGATTCGCAGCAATGTTACCGTCGCGCCGGGTCCGGTCCCCGTAACTACTGACGGAACGATGGAACCGATTCCTGCAAGAACAACTTCGTATCGAAACTCGACTTATCCAGCCTCCAACTGTCTATATACCATGAGCACAGAATGGAGCGACATCTCGATGATACATTTCCTGACAACACCTTTCATCTATGACGCAAGTACTAAAAATCTCTATTTCATAGATTCGATACAGCTGATGGTGAGTACCGCCGAAAGGCCCTCGGGAGGAACCGACATCAGCACCATTGCAGACCGCGCTATCGTGAGAAGCATAGTTGCAAACAAGGACGCGGTAAGCAGTATGCCTATGATGCGGGTTGCATCATCCGGTGTGTCTGACGATGAGGACAGGATCGACTATGTAATCATCACAAGTCAGGCCCTTAAGCCTTCTTTTGTCTCTCTCGTCAACTGGAAACGTGCCAAGGGACTGAGGTCGGAAATCATAACTACCGAAGAGATAGATTCGAAATATCAGGGAGAATCTGGTCCGCTCAAGATTAAGAAATGTCTGTACGACCTGTATACAAACAATTCACTGAGATATGCATTGCTTGGTGGTGATGACACTGTGGTGCCGGTAAGGAAATGCAATGTTCAAGTAGACTCCATAATAGGCATAATTCCAACCGACTTATACTACGCCTGTTTTGGTCTTAATTTTGAATGGGATGCCAATGGCAACGGAATATATGGTGATCAAGACGATAAAATAGATATGAAGCCATCCATATATGTAACCAGAATCCCTGTTCGAACACAAATAGATGTAAAGTCCTTCGTACATAAGCTGCTGGAATACGAGCAAAAGCCAAAATGGAATAATAATATGCTCATGTGTGGAGCATATCTTTCCAATGATTATGATGGGCGTAGTGATGCAGAAGTATACGGAGAGAGACTCTATAATAATTATATCAGACCTAATTGCAATAGTTCGTTAATTTTTTAAGCGTTAAAAAATATGTCGTAAAACATATTTAAT
>CAJUBL010000112.1 GCA_910584665.1 uncultured Muribaculaceae bacterium
ATGAGCAATTAACCTACGCTCATTTCCAATAAATTACACTCTTTTCGTAACTTCACGAGTGCAAATTTACACAAAATCCGTGAGCTTCTGCACTGGATTGATATAATTTTGCACTGGATTGATATAAAAAGTTTATTTATAGAGGATATTTGATTGATTTCAGAATCTGTTTCCGTTAAAATTGCTTAAGAGACTGTTTGGATTTAAACAGTTTCTAAGAGCCTGCGGTCGAAACCAGACGGGGTTTGTCTGCGAGGAACCGTGCCGCTGTGTCGCGGATTAATTCGGGCGAAAGGGTAGCGATAGCGTGTTGCTGTCTTTTGAAATAGTCGTCAGGAGTATTCATGTGGTGTTTTACGATGTAGTAGTCCATTATGTTGAACGGTGTATCTGACATCGTGAGCATGGTCCCGGTAGCTGTCTGTTTTACAGCATGCAGCTCTTCGGAGTCCATCGGTATGGTCGATAACTTTTCTATTTCGCGTTCCACCTCTTCAATGACGCGGTCTGCATAGCGGTTGTCACATTGACTGGTGATAGTGATGAACGCACCCTCGTGATAACCGTAAACAGCAGCGCTGATGCCGTAGGTGAGACCTTTTTCCTCGCGTATGCTGGTCATGAGACGACTGCCGAAGTAGCCGCCTAAGGCTGTGGTCATCAGTCTGATGGCCTCATAGTATGGGGAGTGACGGCTGACGGTCGGTATGGTGATCCGTATTGCGCTCTGAAGAGAGTGCGGAAGCTGGGTGTGACGGTGCGTGGACGGAGATGGTGTTGCCGGGATTATAAATGCATGTCCTTGTTCGAGAGGATCACAGTCGAGTTGGGAGAGTCGCCTTGTAGCTGTTTTAAGGATATCGTCAGTAATACGTCCTGCCATGAATACCGTCGGAGCCTGGCGCCCTGAGAGGCGTCGCGACTCTGTGATTACTTCGTCAAGAACGATGGCTCGTATGTCTTCCGGGCTCCAGCGTAGTGCCGCTGGATGGGTGTCGCCGAATGACAGTTCCCGGTCTGTTTCTTCGGCATGAGTGGTGACGCGTTTGAGCTGTGTGGCGCGCTGAGATGCTGTCTTTTCCTTTATTGTGTTGAATTCCCTGGACGGAAACAGCGGGCGGTTGATAATGTCGACGAGAACGCCTGACAGTGTGTCAAGCGACCGGTTGAGAGAGAATAGAGTAATGGCGTTGTTGTGGCCTGACAGTTCGTTGGATAGCCACGCTCCGTTGTAGTCAAGGAGATCGGCGAAAGCGTGGGGTGACATATCAAGGCTTCCGGCTGTGATAAGTTTTGACGCTATCTCTGATGCGGGTGCTTTGGGACTGTCGTAACGTCCTCCTTTCCAGGAGAATGTCATTCGGGTGACATCGGCCGTGTCACCGCTGTCGAGCATTACAAGACGTATACCGTTTGGAAGGTATATAGTACTGACGTCCGGTATGGATGGCAGGGGAACGTCGTGTATGACTGGTGGTATCGAGCGGTCAGTCATTGAGTTGCGTGACATATTGACGGGCTTGTTCGAGATCTTCCGGGGTGTCGATGCCTATTGTGGGACAGGTCGATACGCCACACTTTATGCGATAGCCGTTCTGTAGCCAGCGTAGCTGTTCGAGCGATTCGGCTAGTTCAAGCGGTGATTGTGGTAATGCTGTGATTTCTTGCAGTATATCGGCTTGGTAGGCATACATGCCTATGTGTGTATGGTATCTGGCGTGGTCAAGCCACTCGGTCCATTCGTATCCGCGTACGTATGGAATGACTGAACGGCTGAAGTACAGTGCATTCATATCGTTGTCCATTACTACTTTGGGTGTGTTTTTGTCAAAAAGTGCGTCGAAACCGCGTGACGGGTCGAATGGACGGACGAGAGTTGCGATTTGCGTTGATCGGTCTTCGAAACATCCTTTGACAGTTTCGATCTGCGACGGATCGACAAAAGGTTCGTCTCCCTGTATGTTGATGATTACATCAGCTTTACATCCGGAATTGCAATAGGCTTCATAGCAACGGTCGGTACCGCTGCGATGGTGTGATCCGGTCATGATTACGCGGCCTCCGAAAGCTTCGACCGCTTTTACGATACGCTGGTCGTCGGTGGCGACATAGACTTCGTCAAGAGCTTTTGTGACCTGACGGTATACTCGTTCGATCATAGTCATTCCGCCAATGTCGGCGAGCGGTTTTCCCGGGAAACGGGTCGAGGCATAACGTGCCGGAATAAATCCGGCGAATGTTGGCTTATTCATATCTTTTTGATTTTCTTTTTGGAAAGCGACGGTAGCAGGACTATGCCTGCGAACAGGTAGAGATAATAGGTGAGAAGGCGCCACATCAGGGCCAGAACCATTATGATGGCGGCTGTCGATACCATATCTCCGTAATATTTGGTGAAGATCCATTCGCTCAGTCCGCTGCCTCCGGGGGTCGGTGTGAACATAAGAAGTACCCACACTGCGATCTGACGGCCGAGTGCAAGCAACTGGTCTGTTCCGGCTGCAAATCCCCACAGCAGGGCGTTGACCGTAAGAAAACGTGCCATCCATGATAACGCGGTAGCTCCGAATGCTTTGGCCCACGTGACGATGTTACAGTGCTGCAGTTCGTGTGCTGTGACAACAAGGTCGTTGCCGGCTGTCTCTACAGGCTGTCTCCAGCGGTGTAGGATGGGAAGTGAAAATATTTTTACAAGCAGTGTCTTTATGCTTTTGGGCGAAACGAACAGTCCCAGCCACAGTACAATACACCAGGCGGCGAGTATACCGTAAACAGCCCAGAAACCCACCTGAAGGTCATGGGCCAGAGAGACATTGTCAAAACCAAAGAGCTCTTTGTAAGGGATCAGCAGGAATGTTATCGGGACGATGAGAGTGATGAAAAGTTCGTCAAGAAACAGAGTCGTGAGCATCACGGCTGTGGCGCGTCCTGCTTTAAGTCCGTTGCGAGTCATGAATATCGCGCTTGCCGCGCTGCCGCCTACCGATGTGGGGGTGATGCACGATGTGAATTCACACAATAGAGTGACACGTATTGATGGACCCCATGACAGCCGGTCTCCGCTGAGCGCCTTGAAACGCCATGCCATCCCTGCCTCACGCAGTACCACACATATCAGGGCAAATGTAATGCCTGTCCATGCGCGGGCGTCAAAATCCACTTGCCTTATTGCTTCCGGATTGAAATCTTTCCGGAAAAGCAGTATGGCGACAGCCACGCCTATTATTATAGGAATGGTGATTCTGATCCATGTCGAAGCGCGGCTGTTCATCTTGGTCATAATGTGATTTGTTAAGTTATGACACACTCGGAGTCAGGAAATTTCTTAGAAACTGCTTAAATTAATATGATGCAGATTCTGAGAGAGATTATCGGATGTATTTTTGTTTGTGATGAGGAAGCGTAGCCGTAGCT
>CAJUBL010000113.1 GCA_910584665.1 uncultured Muribaculaceae bacterium
GTAGGGATAGTTGTTGAAATCACATACGACGCTGTCAACCTGCACCACCTGATTGATATTCCCCGCTATAATGCGGTTGTAGTAACCTTTCTCCGAAAAATCGGTATAGTAATTGTATGCGCTCTTGTCGGAGAGTATCAACGCGCGGTTTATGTTGTGCTCGATTGCCGACTTGTCGGGCGAAAGGTTGAAGAACAGTTCATGAAAGCGTCGCACATGCTCACGGGCCTCCGCCGGGCGGTTCTGCTCCATGTCCTGCGACAAGGCAAGCATGAGTGACTTGCCGTTGTCGAGGACGTAGATTTTCTCACGCTGCTTTTCAGCGAAATTGAAAACCATTATCAGGGCCACGGAAACCACCACCGCACACATCGCCACGAACACTATCCCGAAAAGACGGATCTGACGGAAAGAGGACTCTATGTTTTTCAGTGACTTAAATTCCATATTTTTAATTCGTTAATATTAAATTGACAGATACCGGAAGATGTGGCTGATTACAGCTACCGTCCAACCATTGCCGAGCAACCTGTATATCTGAGGTTCACTGCAATTCCACTCATACCATTCGGGTATAGTCTGGATTCGGGAGCACTCCGCCGGAGTGAGATAACGGATAACCATGTCATCACCATTTACAATCAGCATCGCGGCGAACTTGCTTGACGAAGCAACAAGACAGGAGGCTTTGCCGGATACAATCGGACGGAATCCTCCCCCGAACTGGGGTTTTACGACAGAACCTGGGATTACCAGAGTCGAGGAAGATTCATTACAGCATTCTTTAATAAGATGATTCTTCTGTATCGCCTGAATCGGGACTCTCGCAACATCGGGCGCAGGACAAAACGGATTCCGGTTTGAGACCTTATTTGGATCAATCCTCTCAAAGTCATGTCTGGCGAAGGCAGAGTCGTCAGAGGGGTCAAACCATAAGTCAAGGATATTCTCATCCGGAATATTGCCTTGTTCCTGAACGCCATATTCACGTTGCCTTACAAGTTTGTCAATCTCGTCGGACTTAAGGTAGAATCTGCTGTCAACATCACTGTCAAGAATATCACGGAGATAAATGCCCCTGTCTTCCGGCTGGGGAATGTCTGTATGGAGAGTAGAGCCAAACAGGTCACGGACAGACTTTATGCGGATATTTGTCCAGTACAATCTGTAACGGTTCTGCGCGGACACCAGTGCGGAATTTATCGCAACCGGGAAAATGCCGAGCTGACCACTGATTATATTCTCATATTCAGAAAGCATCCTGACATTCTCCAACAGAAACTTCACATCGGGATTGTATTTCTGTATCTCCCTGAGAATGCGGACGTACTCAAAGAACAATACACTTCGTGGATCACTGAAATTCAGTTGCTTTCCTGCAAAACTGAATCCTTGGCACGGCGAACCACCAATCAACAGGTCAATGTGTGGAAGTTCCGAGACATTGACCCCGACAACACTGCCCAACTGGATAGTCTCAGGGAAATTATGCTGGGTCTGTCTGATGGCTGCCTTGTCAATCTCGGATGCGAAATATTGCTTGACTTTGATACCTGCCTCCCGCAATGCTATGGCCCCGCACGACATACCGTCAAACAATGACAGCACGGTAAGTCCGTCTTTAGACATAGACAATATTGAGCCATACTATTTGAGGAGTTTGCCGATGCGTCCGGCGGCATTGCCTGCCACGGCACCCCCTACGCTGCCAGCCATGGAACCTGCCTGCATGGTCGTGTTGTTGACGGCACGGTTATAGTTTCCTGCCCCACCTGCCTGAATAATCCAGCCCGAAACGGTAGGAATCGTGAAGTAACCTATAATCCCGATTATCATAAATATGACATAACAAGTATTTGAACTGTCGAGGTTTGCGTTGGGATTGTTGGTCAGTTCCGATATGTCGTTCTGGAGCATCAGCACCTGTATTTTCGCCAATATTGTTGAAAACAGGTCTGCCACCGGCAGCCACAAATATGTCTGTATGTAGCGCTGGATCCATGTAGTCAGTGTTGACTGAAATCCGTCCCACACCGACAAGGCGAAAGCGATGGGTCCGAGAATGGCGAGGACTATGAGAAAGAAAGTCCTCAGCGTGTCGATGGTCAGCGAAGCAGCCTGAAACAGTATCTCCAGGAGTTCACGGAAGAAATTCTGTATAGCCTTCTTGACCTTATACATTCCCCGCTCGATATACATGCCGGCGGCTGTTCCCACTTCGGTCACTCCCAACTCGTCTATCTGCCTGTCAAACTCCGCGTCATCCACGAGATATGCCGTTGACGGGTCCCGCATCATCGCCTCATACTCCAGCCTGTCCTTTTCCTCCCGGTATTTCTGCATATCGAGAGTCTGACCTTCGAGCATCGAGGCGGTTCCCTGCACAATCGGCGACATTACGGAATTGATGGTGCCGAGCACTATTGTCGGAAAGAACATGATGCACAGTCCGATGGCGAATGGTCGTAACAGCGGGAAAACATCAACAGGTTCCGCCGCGGCCAATGCCCTCCAGATCCGGTAGGCGACATAGAACAGAGCACCTAATCCGGCTATACCCTGGGCGACACCGGCCATGTCCGAACAAAGCGGCATCATCTCGTCATAAAGGGAGTGGAGGATTGTGTGGAGATTTGAAAAATCAATGGCACACAGCATAGGCATCACCAGTATTTTTCAGAGCCGTCGCCGTAGAGATTGATCACACGCTGGGTATCCGCCTTTTTCTTTGCCCTCAGATATGAGACGGATATATTCTTGTTGGTGTAATAGGCGGTCAGGTTCTTCAACCGTTTCATCTCCTTGTAACAGTCATCGACCACATCCATTCTGTCCTTGTCGGTCATCGACAAAGTAGTTATGTTGACCACCTGTTTCAAGTCTCCGAGGACACCGTTGGCTTCTTCCAGAATCCGGGTATAGCCGGACGCGATTGCCGACAGTTCGCTTGAAGTGAAATTCGGGTCTGTCAACATCTTCTGGAAGTTGTTGACGTAATAGCCGGAGATGTTGCCGAGCATCAGGATTGTCTGCTGCACCTTGCGGGCGTCGCGGACAAGATTGTTCACCGACTGGAGGGCATCGTAATATTTCTTCGCCTGCTGGTAAATCTTGACCGTCTCCTGAAACGACTTCACCATGTGGGTGGCGGTCTTGGATTCCTGTACGATCGACTTCGACGAGTTCACGATGCTTTGGGCTATGTTGGACGGGTCGATGACCGTCCACTGGGCGTTTGCTTTGCCGGCTCCGAAGAACAGGCAAAACAGGATGAGGGGTAAGAATAATTTCAATTTCTTCACCTGTTGGTTGAATTAAATTAGAGAATATTTTATCTGCCCAATCGGACGATGAT
>CAJUBL010000114.1 GCA_910584665.1 uncultured Muribaculaceae bacterium
CGATATAACTATTGAGTATGAAAAATTTTTATCCCCACTATTTTTCTACTGAGCCAAGAATTGGCTTTGCCACCGCGAACCATGCTTCGCATGACTTTCGCTATTCTTTTCATCGAATATTCTTCGTATATTTGTACCGATAATTGCCATACATATAAATGCAGTGTGAATTTTGATATTATAACTACCTGTCTTATAGATGACTGATTCTTCTCATAAACTTATAGAACGACACTATCTGTTGCCGTTTATTCTTATCACTTCCCTTTTTTTCATGTGGGGATTTGCCCGTGCTATCCTTGATGTCTTAAATAAGCATTTTCAGGAGGCTCTCGAGATATCACGTATGCATTCCACTCTCATACAGGCATCGACCTATGTGGCCTATGCCCTGATGGCACTCCCGGCCGGTATTATCATCACCCGTTACGGTTACCGTCGTGGTGTGGTATTCGGTCTGCTGCTTTTCGGTCTCGGTGCCCTTGCATTCATACCGGGTGACACGATGGGATCGTTTTCGGTATTCCTTCTGGCTCTGTTTGTGATAGGATGCGGACTTGCTGTGCTTGAGACTGCCGCCAACCCTTATGCCACAGAACTCGGCAGCCCGGAGACATCGGCCAGCCGTCTTAATCTTTCGCAATCGTTCAATGGACTGGGATGTATACTCGGACCTGTTCTCGTAGGCGGATTTCTTTTCTCGGGCGATGGGGACAGTTCTGTGGCGTGGCCTTATGCTATCATGGGAATGGTAGTTCTGTTTATTGCATTCGTATTCAGTCGTGTGAGACTTCCCGAGATCAAGAGTGACACGCCTGCAGAGGATGCTCCGGAAGGTATTCCGGCAACCATAAGGCGACTGTGGGGATCGGGACGTTTTCGCGCCGGTGTTATAGCCCTTTTCTGTTATGAGATAGCCGAGATAGCTATCAACAGTTTCTTCATCAATTATGTTACCGATGACGGCTGGATGGATAAGGTGACAGCCACATGGGTTCTGTCGTTCGGAGCACTCGGTGTGTTTCTCGTAGCCAGAGTCGTCGGCAGTGCCGTCATGAGATTCGTGCGGGCCGAAAAGGTACTTACATTCTGCGCGGTCATGACAGTTACCGGAGCTCTGCTCGTAACGTTTGATTTCGGTATTTTGTCGCGTGCCGGTCTATTCATGTGCTATGCGTTCGAGGCGATAATGTTCCCGACCATATTTGCCATTACCATAGCCGGATGCGGCTCGATGACCAAAATAGGATCATCGTTCCTTATGATGACCCCCCTTGGTGGCGCTGTCGGGACCTTTCTCATGGGCTGGGTAGCTGACTTATCGTCTATGTCGATATCTTTTATAGTACCCACGCTGGCTTATCTTGCCGTGCTGCTTTACGCTTTATCGGTTATGCGCCGGTCTAATAATAACAGAACCAAACAACTATGACCGATATAATCTGCATTGGACATATCACTCTTGACAAGATAATAACGCCCCGTATGGAGACATACATGCCGGGCGGTACGGCTTTCTATTTCGCTCACGCTCTGGCCGGACTTGATCATTCAGGCTTCAGATTGGTTACATCGGTAGGTCCGGATGAGATGAAAGCTGTTGAGGATATCCGTAAGCTCGGTATAACAGTAGATGTCATTCCAAGCCGTCGTTCTGTATTTTTCGAGAATAAATACGGAGAGAATCTCAATGACCGCACACAGCGTGTGCTTGCCAAGGCCGATCCTTTCACCATAGATAATCTCAGTGATGTCAGGGCACGTATTTTTCATCTCGGAACGTTGCTGGCCGATGATTTTTCGCTTGACGTCATCAGGATGTTGTCTGCCCGCGGCATTGTCTCTGTCGATGCTCAGGGATATCTTCGTGAGGTTGTAGGTGAGCATGTCCATGCTGTTGACTGGACCGACAAGACCGAGGCTCTCAGATATATAGATATTCTCAAAGCTAACGAAAAGGAGATGGAGACTCTCACCGGCAGCTGTGATCCGCACGAGGCTGCCCGTATACTTGCCGCATGGGGGTGTAAAGAGGTATTGCTCACGCTCGGTGACCATGGCTCACTTATATATGCCGGTGGTGTGTTCTATAAGATTCCGGCTTATCCTACGCCGGGAGTGGTGGATGCCACCGGATGTGGCGACACATACATGGCAGGTTATCTGTATAGCCGTAGCCGTGGTGCGGGATATGTGGATTCAGGCAAGTTTGCCGCCGCCATGTGTACTCTTAAACTTCAGCATGCAGGCCCTTTCAACGGTACAGCGGTTGACATCGGGAAACTGATAGGGTGACAGGATTCATCAGCAATCTGCCTGATGATGATAGGTCAGATCCTAACTTATTATTTTAATCAGCCTCGGCGGGTTGAACGTAGTACAGCACGTACACGGGCTGACAGTTCCCTTACAGAGAAAGGTTTGATCACATAGTCATCCGCACCGGCATTCAGTGCATCGACAAGTACTTCGTTGCGCCGCGACGATGAGTATACAAGTATAGGGGTATTACATGTCATGCTATTCCGCTTGATAGATTCTATGGCATGTATTCCTTCATCTATATTATCGGTGATCTCCATCAATACCAGGCTGTAATGGCTAAGGTCGGACATATATACATCACGTAACGACCTGCAACACTCAATCACATATCCATAGCTTTCAAAATGGCTGCGTATCATGTCACAATCGTTCCGGTCGCTTGTGGCTACCAGTATATGTCCTTGTTTCTGTTCGTTGTTGTAATCCATCGATACCTTAGCTGTTTGACACTGCAAATATCATATTTTGATTTTACGTGACAATAGATGCTACATACTTGTATGCATATTGTCATGAAATTTTATTATGAATTTCAGTATGTAATAGTTCTGATACTGTTTTGCATGAGAATTTGCATAATTTAATGCTATATCACATTGCCTTATAATAGGCATATCTCAATAATTTTATAATACTTTAACTGTATATAAAATATATGTTTAATAAAATTAATTAATTTTGTAAAATTAATATAAATCGCATATATTGTAAAGTCAGTATAAATTGAATTATGTATCAGATGAAGTCTTTCTATCTAAGAATTATTATCAGTATATTGTTTTTTAATTTTATAATTGTTGCTGATTCTCAGACATTTTACTACTATCATGATAGGTTGGGTAATATATTATACCCTGTTAAGGCTAATCCCGATATGTTAGATGCTATTTATTGGAAAAACAAAGTGTTATGAAGACTTATTATGA
>CAJUBL010000115.1 GCA_910584665.1 uncultured Muribaculaceae bacterium
ATGGTAACGAGACATAACGCCGCGCGCAGAAGAAAGAGAGTTTTCATGCCGGAGAAAGGTTAGCGTGACAGTTTATTGGATTTTCCCCGCAATTTACTACACTTTCTTATTATTTCCAAATTTTTCTTTATTTTTTAGAAAGAAGTTGTCGAACCGGCTCTTAGTACCAGCGCACACCGGTAGAGCTGGAAGAACGTTTGTCATACTTTAGGTCACTGAGCAGCGACGACTTGACCGAGATGTGGAAGTTGAAGCTCTTGTACGGCCCCACAGGTATAACACTCGCCGACATCGTGAAACAGTGGAGATCACGCGATATGTTACAGTTCATGTAGGCGAGCTTATGGGTGTCGAAATTATAGCTGGCCGAGAAACTGAAGTTCCAGTTGGCCGTAGGACGTATGTTGCCCGAAAAACTCAGGTTCTGGGTTATGCGGCCGTTATACTCCATCTTCTGCTTATTGAATGTACCGTAGCCGTAGTTGATACCATAGTTGAAAGTCAGACTCCAGGGAACCTCCCACTGCATGTAGCCTCCGGCTCCCATCTGCATCTTGTCCTCGTCGTCATGCCGTTTTATACCACGCGGACGCCGGTCGTTATCATCAGACTCCCCGTCATCTTCATCATCCTCGCCGGTAATCCCCTTTTTATCTTTATTCCTGTTCTTATCTCCGCCGCCGAACAGATTTTTGAATGTATCGTTATTGAACGTGTAGGAAAACGATGTGCCTGTGCTCGACAGTTTGCCCAGTCCCTTGCCGGCCTTCCAGCGGGGAATGTTGACACGTACCGGGTTGCCGGCCGAATTCAGCTGGTAGGTATACACATCCCATGTCGCCGAAAGGTTGAGGTTGAATCCTTTGGTAAGGCGTAACAGCAGAGATGTGTTGATATTGCTCCAGTTGAGCGAGTCGGCGGCGAAGTTGTAACTCTGTGAGACAGTGAAATTCTCTATAAGCGAGATCTTCTTTTCACCGATGCTGTCATTGTCGCTTTTGACTTTCATCTCGAGGTTGTTGGCTATGGATACAGATACCGATCCCTGTTTACCTTGTCCGGGTACACCGTAAAGAGAGTTGGGGAACATCGAGTACTTGCGGTTCACAACCTCGCCGGCGGCATTGGTATACTGGTAATTGCCATAATAACCGAAGAACGGTGACAAGAAGTCGGGAGCGGCGTTGAACGATACGGTCGGGGTGATGACGTGGCGTATCATCTTCACTTTGTCTCCAAGGAACGGCAATGGCTGGAAGAAACCGTATATCTTGGTGTCCATCGATACCGAGGCATCGAAGTCCCATACGTTATAGAAACTGTATGTCGTGTCGCACACCTCGGCCGACGCGTTCGGATCCCATTGGCGGCGCACCTTTGATGTATACATGCGGTCATTGAGCGTGACCGAAGGTGTGACGTTGACATATTTCATCACATTGAAGGTAGCCGATATAGGGATATTATGTTTCATACCGTTACGCCAGTCCCTGATAAGGCTCTTCTTAAAAAATTCATCCTGCTTGGCTGTCAGCGAATTCTGAAACTGTCCGGAATAGGACATACGTATCTTCTCATACCATTTCTCATCGCCCACGGCACGCTTGCGCTTGAAAGGATATACCTGGCTCATGGTCACAGTGAAGTTTGGGAACGAGACCGTCAGCGTTGAATCCTGCGTACGCTGGGAGATGTTCATAGTACTTGATACAGACCACTTGCTGTTGGGTATCTTATAGGTCATATTGACGGTCGAGCTCTTGGTATTTTCCGTAAACCCGGATGAATAGTAACTGTTGAGATCATTGCGGGTATAACCCGAGGTAGTGAAGTTGACAGAAGCAGACAATGACATATTGGGATTGGCCTTGGAATCCTGACTGTGACTCCAGCGCACCTGGAAGTTGGTTGCTTTGGAGTAGTCACTCTGCCCCTTATCACCGGTAATAGTGGTCAGATAATTGACCGAGAAATTGCCTGAATATTTGTAGCGCTTGTTATAGGTAGACTGCGCGTTGAGCCCCCAAGACCCTTTGGTATAGATCTCTCCGGTAAGAGCGAGGTCCACATTGTCGTTGATAGCGAAATAGTAACCGCCGTTACTCAGATAAAAACCACGGTTGTAATCATCGCCAAACGTCGGTACGATGACTCCCGACGCATAGCTGTCACTGAAAGGGAAATAACCGAACGGCACAGCCAGCGGCAACGGCAGACCGGCAAGTACCATATATGCCGGACCTGTAACGACATTCTTGCCCGGCTTGAGTTTGGACCGGGTGAGCTGAAGATAGAAATGAGGATTTTCATGGTTATCGCAGGTCGAATACTTGCCATCTTCGAAGAAGAACGAATCGTCTTCGTTTTTCTTGGCACGGCCTCCTGTGATATAGCCTTCGCCCTGCTGTGTGACCACATTGGTGATGTAGCCTTTCTTGCTCTTGAAATTATAGCTCATTGTCTCACTCTCATAGGGTGTGCCTTTCTCCTCGAAGACAGGTGTCCCGATAACCTCTCCGGTCGAGTCGGCACGTCCCATGGCATATACATCACTCGTCTGCAGGTCAACCTTAACCTCGGAAGCATCAAGTTTAAGCTCGCCATAGGTAACCTGCGCATCACCGTACAGGAATACAAGATTGCGTCCGAACATAACCACCGAGTCGCTTGACTCCAGATTGACAGGAGCATCAAGATCCACCTTCTCACGTATGAAACGGGATTTGCCTCGACGGTCAAGACGAGGCAGCAACGGCAGAGAGTCGACAGGACTGACTTTCGACACAGTATCGGACCGCTCCATGCTGACAGTAACCGAATCGGGCCGGCTGAATCTATGATGCATCGGCACAGAATCCGACCCGATACTTATCGTGTCACGCAACAGGCTGTCAGCGCTATGTGGCATACGTCGCATCGCAACCGACTGGCTGTCGGCCGAAATATCGAATATAATGCTGATTGCCAGGCACAACGCCGTGACTGTTCTATATAATGATTGACACATTGATAAGTCGATGTCACTTTATCGGACAAAGATAGCTATTTCCCTGCTACCAACCACTAATCCGCAGGTTAATTTTTGTTGCCCGCCCCATTTGCCGTCGGGTCCCGTAACCTGACAGTGACAATCGATTTTCAGGGCTTATTGGAACGGGACTTTTTTTTATGTGCTGAAATTTTTAACTTTGCACTGATTATTACGTTTGATATGCAATTCCAATTA
>CAJUBL010000116.1 GCA_910584665.1 uncultured Muribaculaceae bacterium
TCACGGCATGTCCTGATGCGATGTCGGGCATCCGCACTCAGTGCAAGCTTTGCACCGGTTCTAAGTATCTCGCCCACACGCTCTGCCGAGAGCCACCGGGACGATATTTCATGATATGTCATACTTAATCTGGTAAAAGGTTAAAACTGGCTGTCTATCAGAGAATCATCAGCCATATTGGGTATAGTCACCTGCAATAACGGGGTACGCGCCATCTCACGGCGTATAGCATCGCAGGCACCTTTGTTACGAGCCCAGCTGCGACGGCTTATACCATTGCACACATCCCATGGAAGCATGGCGGCGATCCGCCTGTCTGCATCCTCGCTGCCATCTATCACCATACCGAAGCCACCGTTGATGACCTCTCCCCAGCCTACTCCGCCGCCATTGTGGAGCGATACCCATGTGGCACCTCGGAAAGAGTCCCCTATAACATTCTGCACAGCCATATCTGCAGTAAAACGGGAACCGTCATATATGTTGGAGGTCTCACGGAAAGGAGAGTCCGTTCCTGACACGTCATGATGGTCCCGGCCAAGAACCACAGGAGCCGATATCTCACCGTCACGGATAGCCCGGTTGAATGCAAGAGCTATTTTTGTGCGGCCCTCGGCATCGGCATATAATATACGTGCCTGCGAGCCGACAACAAGATGATTGGCGGCAGCCTCCCTGATCCAATGTATGTTGTCATCAAGCTGTCCCGCTATATCATCCGGAGCTGTTGCCCAGATATCTTCAAGCACACGGACCGCGATCCGGTCGGTGGCGGCAAGATCAGCTTCCTTACCCGAGGTACAGACCCAACGGAAAGGACCGAAACCATAGTCAAAAAACATCGGACCCATAATATCCTCGACATACGATGGATAGCGGAATCCCTTGCCATCTTCTTTCATGACATCGGCACCGGCACGCGACGACTCGAGCAGGAATGCATTTCCATAGTCAAAAAAGTACATGCCTCGGGCCGACAGCTTGTTGATAGCGGCTACCTGACGGCACAGCGACTCACGGACACGACGTCTGAACTCCCCGGGGTCATCGGCCATCATGGCATTCGACTCATCAAAAGACAGTCCTGCCGGATAGTAACCGCCGGCCCACGGATTGTGCAGTGAAGTCTGATCTGAACCCAGTTCCACATCCATATCCTCCTCCATGGCGAGACGTTCCCACAGATCGACAACATTTCCCTCGTAAGCAAGAGATACAGCCTCCCGGTCCGCACGCGCTCTGCGAGCCCTGGACACAAGATCATCGAGCGACGTGTATACCTCGTCGACCCAGCCCTGTGAATGACGCTTCCTGACAGCCTTTGGATTGATCTCGGCCACGATGCTTACAACACCTGCTATATTACCGGCCTTGGGCTGGGCTCCCGACATACCTCCGAGCCCGGCGGTGACAAAGAGCATGCCTCCGAGATCTTTCTGCCCGGGTTTCATCCTGCGGCGCCCCGCATTAAGGACCGTAATGGTCGTGCCATGCACTATACCCTGTGGACCTATATACATATACGATCCTGCTGTCATCTGCCCGTACTGGCTGACACCGAGAGCATTGAAACGCTCCCAGTCATCGGGTCCGGAATAATTGGGTATCACCATACCGTTGGTCACCACCACACGCGGCGCCCCCGGATGTGAAGGAAACAGACCGAGCGGATGTCCCGAATACATTACAAGTGTCTGTTCATCGGTCATCTCGCTCAGATACTTCATGACCAGCAGATACTGGGCCCAGTTCTGGAAAACAGCTCCGTTTCCGCCATATGTTATCAGTTCATGAGGATGCTGGGCGACACGTGGATCAAGATTATTCTGGATCATCAGCATAATGGCCGCGGCCTGACGTGAACGGGCCGGATATTCGTCTATCGGACGTGCATACATAGGATAATCCGGGCGGAAACGATACATGTATATACGGCCATACTTATTCAGTTCCTCAGCAAACTCCGGGGCAAGCTCGGCATGATGTACCGGATTGAAGTAACGCAACGCGTTACGCAGAGCAAGCCGCTTCTCCTCCGGCGTGAGGATATCCTTGCGTCGCGGTGCATGGTTCACTTCTGTATCGTAAGGTCTGCGGGCTGGCAGTCTGTCGGGAATACCGGCGGCTACAGCCCGTCTGAACTCCTGGCTGGTCATTGCGAATCAGTTTTTATTGATTATATCTTCAATCGTTCTCATTATCTCAGTCTCCTCGTTCTCTGCCACTGCGGCTACAGCCTCACAGCGGCTCACAAGACGGGCCGCCTCGTCGCGGTCTTTCAATGAAGCCGCGTTGATCCTGACATTGAGCAGAGCTCCACGCACGGCGGCTCTGGCGGCAAGAGCCCCGACACCGGCGTCACTTGCCGAAGCAGGATTGCCTTTACGAGCCATATAGAGCAGAAGCGGAAAAGCCTCGGCCGCTGTCTCAGCTGTTCTTAAAGGCACCTGAGCGGCATACAACGTAGCTTCCTCGAGAGCCTCGGCCCTCGCCTGTTTCTCAGCCTCGGTCCCCTTAGGCATGGCAAATACCGACATGATGCGGTTGAAGGCGGCTGTATCCTCGTCAACGAGACGTATGAGCCGCATCATAAGTTCCTGACCGCGTTCAGCCATGTCGGAAAATTCTTTCCAGCGATCGTCCCATCCCGGTTTGTGGGCCGAGAGATTGGCCACCATAGTTCCGAGAGCAGCTCCGAGCACACCCATGTAGGCCGCCACCGAACCTCCTCCCGGGGCAGGAGCCTCACTGGCTGTTGTCTCTGCAAATCTTAAACAGGACATATCTGCAAGACTGTTCCTGTTTTCCTTACCGGCATCAATCATATACTCAATTATCTTCTCGCCCGGTTCGAATGGTTTCAGTTCGTCAAGACCCATACTGCGTATCGCAATACGAATGATCTCAGCCTCCGGAATACCTGCCGATCTCTGCTGTCTGGCAAGGAAGTATCTGCCTGCCTCGACAATAGTCCGCTTGGGCACGAGACCCACAATCTCGGTACCCGTGACACGCACACCACGGGCGGCGGCAGCCCGGCACACCTCGTCAAAGGCCACGTGCAGTGGCGTTGTGGCGATATCGGTAATGTTCATCGACACCTGAGCTATACCATACTCGTCGATATACCAGCCTATAGCCTTGGTTCCCTTAAGAGTGCCGGGCAACATGATCTGATTGCCGTCGGCATCCTTCAGAAGCTTC
>CAJUBL010000117.1 GCA_910584665.1 uncultured Muribaculaceae bacterium
TGCTGGAATATCAGAATATGGCGATGCGTACGCTCGGTTTCGCCTATCAGCGTGTCAGTCCCGGCGAGCAGGTTATAGACCGGGAGCATGGTGTGGTGGCGCGCGATCTGACATTCCTTGGAATCACAGCCATCAGTGATCCTGTACGTTCGGACGTTCCGGCTGCAGTCGAGGGGGTTCTGAAAGCTGGTATAGGAATCAAGATCGTTACAGGCGACACTCCCGGCACGGCCAGGGAGATTGCCCGGCAGATAGGTCTTTGGCAGGACGGTGTCGACGGAGACCGCAACATCATTACCGGTATGGAGTTTGCCGGGCTCAGCGACAGCGAGCTCCGCGAGCGGGTGGGGGACATGAAGATCATTGCCAGGGCACGTCCACTAGACAAGAAGCGGCTTGTTGAGACATTACAGGCTAACGGTGAGGTAGTTGCCGTGACGGGTGACGGCACTAATGATGCTCCGGCCCTTAAAGCCGCCCATGTGGGTCTGTCGATGGGTGACGGTACGTCGGTGGCCAAGGAAGCCAGTGACATCACAATTATTGACAATTCGTTCACTTCAATAGGCCGTGCCGTGATGTGGGGACGCTCGCTATACCAGAATATACAGCGCTTCATACTGTTTCAGATGACGGTCAACGTCGTGGCCTGCCTCATCGTGCTGTGCGGCGCGTTCATGGGTACAGAGTCTCCGCTTACGGTAACCCAGATGCTGTGGGTCAATCTTATAATGGATACATTCGCAGCTATGGCTCTCGCCTCTCTTCCGCCTAACGAGAGCGTGATGCTACAGAAGCCGCGTTCTCGATCGGCGTTCATAATCACCGGCTCGATGTGGGGATCGCTGGTAGGGGTAGGTCTTGCATTCTTTCTTTTTCTCTTAGGTTTGCTATATGTATTCCATCATACTGATATAACGTCGCTCACACAGCTGTTGTCTCCGGTATGGCAGACAGAGGCCCATTATCTCACTCCATATGAACTGTCACTGTTCTTCTCCATCTTTGTATTCCTGCAGTTCTGGAACATGTTCAACGCCCGGTGTTTCGCTACCGGAACATCGGTATTCAGGCTGAAGGAGAGCGGCGGGTTTGTAATCATCGCGCTCGGAATACTGTTGGGTCAGATCGCCATTGTGACATTTGGCGGCCGCTTCTTCAGCGTGACTCCGCTCAGTGTCGGTGACTGGTGTATAGTGATCGGAGGAACGTCGGTAGTGCTGTGGGCTGGTGAGCTGATACGTCTGTTCCAGCCAGACAGGGAATGATCACAAGAGCCGGTTCGACAATATTTGTTAAGCCGGCTCTAACAGGTCACGCAGGGACCTGACGGTCGGGGCTGACGGATGGGGCTGACCTGCAGGGCTGAAATATATGGCATTCCATCCTGCCGCTACGGCTCCGGCTATATCGGTGTCGGGGTTGTCGCCTATCATGGTGCAGTGTTCCGCGTCGGTTCCACATACCTCCTCGGCATGTCTGAACAGTCTGATATCGGGTTTGTTCACACCGATGTCATCGCTCAGCACCACATGATCGATGTATGGTTCGAGACCTGAATTACGGATCTTGCGGTGCTGTACCTCGGTGAACCCGTTGCTAAGTATTCCTGTTCTGTATCCCCGGCTTCTGAGCGCAGTCAGCAGTTCTTTCGCGCCGTCGACAAGCATGGTGCACTCTGCCAGACGGTCAAGATACTCTCTGTCGAAACGTCGCGCGTACTCATCGGTCATGGACGATCCGGCCTCGGCGAGCGGTCTGCGGAAACGTTCGGCCATCAGATACTCCTTGGTGATGGCGGCGTGGTTATACCGGTCCCATAGCGCGTGATTGTGCCGTTCGTAGCACTCTATCCATGTCTCATCGCTGTCAAACCATCGGTCCAGGTCATAATCATTGTACAGTCCGGCAAGAGCCGTACGCGAGTTAGCTCTGAAATCCCACAGCGTGTCGTCGAGATCGATCCATACTGCTTTGCCTGCGATCATATCTTTGTGATTTTCCACCATCGGTAGTCGGTATTTATATCTGTCACCTCACCGCCTTCCATACGTTTGATGTATCGTACAGTACGTATAGTCACCGGAAGGATGATGATCTCGTATAATGTTTTTATAAATGCCTGGGTCACGATCAGTGACACAATTGTCGGCACCGGCAGTACACCTCCGAAGGCTATCGGAAAGAATATCAGCGAGTCGGCACCTTCTCCAAGTATAGTCGACACTATGGCGCGCAGACCGAAAGCCTTTCGGTCTGTGTTATGTCGCGCGGCCTTCATACGGCTCATGACGTAGGCATTGATCATCGATCCCACGAGGAATGCCGTAAAACTTGCGGCCATAATGCGCGGTACAGCTCCATAGATGCTTGCCATATCCTCCTGAAGGGTCCACTCGGCGCTCCCCGGCAACCATATGGCCAGCTGGAGCATCAGGGCCACGGCGAGGGACATTATGAATCCGAGCCAGATCATGAGACGTGCGCGGGCAAAGCCGTATACTTCGACCACACAGTCGTTTATGATGTAGGACACAGGAAAAACTATGACGCCGGCCGTGATGGTGAACCATCCGAGGTCGACAGTCTTTATTTCTGTAAGATTGGCTATTATCAGGCAGGTCACGAAGGTGACACATAGCACCAGATAGGGTACGGATACCCCTTTGAATCGGGAGATTGTGTTATGTTTCATCATTTCTTGTTTTTAACGAGGTAGCAAGCACTCGGGTGCAAAGATACGGATAAGTCGAACACAAAACCAAACTTGTTTGAGTTTTATTGAGCGTGAGTATCTTGGGCGAAGCCAAAGATACGGATAAGTCAGTCGGTTGCATATGTCACTAATACATAATACAGCAGCCGGATACGGACTAATCGGCGTCCTGTCGGACGCCAGTGCAGAGGGTGGTCCATCCCCGGGCACACCTGCGCTAAGCTCCGGTGTACCCGGTTACTGGGAAATCGGCGTTCTTGCCGGACGCCCCGTCGCGTGTTGGTCCCTCTCCGGGTACGCCTTCGCTCCGCTTCGGC
This sequence comes from uncultured Muribaculaceae bacterium, assembly GCA_910584665.1. Classification (GTDB taxonomy): domain Bacteria; phylum Bacteroidota; class Bacteroidia; order Bacteroidales; family Muribaculaceae; genus JAAVFS01. The sequence continues at coordinate 3,034 of CAJUBL010000117.1, forward strand.
GTGCCCGGTTACTGTGGAATCGGCGTCCATGTCGGACGCCCCGTCGTGTGTTGGTCCCTCGCCGGGCACGCCTCCGCTTTGCTCCGGTGTACTCGGTTACTGGGAAATCGGCGTCCGACAGGACGCCCTGTCGTGTGTCGTTCTCATCCCGGGCACGCCGCCGCTGCG
>CAJUBL010000118.1 GCA_910584665.1 uncultured Muribaculaceae bacterium
TGAGAGAGATTATCGGATGTATTTTTGTTTGTGATGAGGAAGCGTAGCCGTAGCTGCGTGACCGGAGAGCCGAAAAAATACGTCGGTAAGGTCCTCATAAAACAAAGTGATATTAATTTGAAACAGTTTCTTAGTCTGGACGGTGGACGGTGACGTTGTCTGTCGCTTTCTTGAAGGCGGCGAGTGCCACATTATATTCGGGAGCCTGTAACGAGTTTATATTTATTTCAAAACCAGAGGCTCCGGCATCGATAAGAGTCTGTAGCTCGGATGTGTCGATGCGGCCTGAGACAACGATCGGGAATGTGATACCCTGTGAAAGCTGGTTGTCACGCAACTGTGTGATATCGTTGATTCCGTAGTTGTCCGGATAACCGTTCAGAACAATGTAGTCGACATCGGCCTGTTTGAGTGGACGCATTGGCGAGTCGGGGGTGACATCAATACCGATGATGGGATGCCCGCCGAGCCTTTCGCGCAGTTTGACAGGGTCTATATCCCCTTGGCTCAGGTGTATGCCATGGACCCGTGTCTTTTCGAGAAGAAGATCATTATGCCTGAAGATGAGAATAACCTCGTTTTCCCGGCATATATTGATGATGGCCTGTAGTCCGTCGTTGTCAGTGACTGTTGGATCAATCTCGATCCAGGCACATCCTGCCTTGACTGCCATTGAAGCCTGATCGGCAAGTGACATATTGGGATTGGGGGTGAGAGTGAATTGTAACATATGGTATTGTAAAAATAAAAAAGTCCTGCGCAACTTAGTGAGCAAGACTTTTCGATTACTTTAGGTGGGGTGAGGTGTGGGGGTCGAACCCACGACCTTCGGAACCACAATCCGACGCTCTAACCAACTGAGCTAAACTCACCATATCTGTCTTTCAACGGTGCAAAGGTAAGATGATTTTTTTTATTGTGCAATATTTAAGTCTGCTTTTTTTTGCGTAAAATTGAAAAATAACCCGCACGACCCTGATAAAGACGGTCGTGCGGGCATGTATGTATTAACCTTATTCCTCGCGATGAGGATTATCAGTCTATATGATGCTCATCAAGAGATCAGACAGACCGGATTCTATTCGTCGGTATTTTTCTCGGCATATTCCTTGAGAAGTTTCTCCTGTACGTCGCCGGGAACAAGTTCGTAACCGGCAAACTTCATTGTGAACGACGAGCGGCCACCGGTAATGGAACTTAGTGCTGTCGAGTATGAAGACATTTCCTTAAGGGGCACCTTGGCTGTGATCTTCTCGAAACCATTCTCGCTTGACATTCCCATGATGATGGCACGGCGTCCCTGAAGATCACTCATGACGTCACCCATGACATCGGCCGGAACAAACACGTCCACATCATATACCGGCTCGAGAACCTTGGGATTTGCGTTGCGGAAAGCCTCGCTGAAAGCGTTGCGGCCTGCCAGTCGGAAAGAGATTTCGTTTGAATCTACAGGATGCATCTTGCCGTCGTAGATACATACGCGGACGTCACGGGCATAGGATCCGGTAAGGGGACCCTGTTCCATGCGGTCCATGAGGCCTTTGACGATAGCAGGTATGAAGCGGGCGTCAATGGCTCCGCCTACGATACAGTTACATACGACGAGCTTGCCGCCCCATGCCAGTGGTATCTCCTGTGTATCACGGACATTCATTTTGAATTCCTGATTGCCGAACTTGTATGTGTCGGGAGCAGGCATCCCTTCCGAATAGGGTTCAATTATAAGATGAACCTCTCCGAACTGTCCGGCACCGCCGCTCTGCTTCTTGTGACGGTAGTCGGCACGGGCGGCCTTGGTGATGGTTTCTCGGTAAGGGATCTTGGGTTCCTCAAAGATGATAGGGAGTCTGTCATTGTTCTCGACACGCCATTTGAGTGTGCGCAGGTGGAATTCTCCCTGACCTGACAGGATGGTCTGCCTGAGTTCCTTGGATTGCACGACTTCCCATGTCGGGTCTTCCTCATGCATGCGGGTCAGTATTACGTTGAGCTTCTCTGCGTCGCTTTCGGTGACGGGACGGACTGCTCGTGAATACTTTGGAGCCGGATATTTGATGAAGTCAAATGCCATGTCCACTCCCTTGGCATCTAGTGTGTTGCCTGTCCTGACGTCCTTCAGTTTGACAGTGGCGCCTATGTCGCCGGCCTCCATCTTCTCTACGGGGGTCTTTATTTGTCCGCACACGCAGTAGATCTGAGCGATACGCTCCTTGCTGCCGCGGCTTATGTTGTCAAGGTCAATACCGGCTGTCAGTGTTCCTGACATTACTTTGAAGTATTGCACTTCACCTATATGGGGTTCGACTGTGGTTTTGAATACATATAGACTTAAGGGGCCGTTGCTGTCTGGTTTTACCTCTTTGCCCTCGGTGTCGACTGGTGCGGGCATATCCTCTACAAATGGTACTACGTTGCCCAGGAACTCCATCATACGGCGTACACCCATGTCCTTGAGAGCACTGACGCAGAACACAGGGTATATTGAACGGTCTGCGAGGCCTTTACGGATACCTTCGCGCATTTCGTCTTCGGTCAGTATACCCTGGTCAAAGAATTTCTCCATAAGACCCTCGTCGTTTTCGGCAGCGGCTTCTACGAGCTGTTGCTGCAGTTCGAGGGCTTTATCGCGTTCCTCGGCCGGAACTTCCTCAATGGTGGGTACACCGCCGTCTGGCCCCCATGAATATTTCTTCATGAGAAGAACGTCTATCATGGCGTTGAAGCCGGGTCCGCATGCAAGGGGATATTGGATGGGTATGACTTTTTTCCCGAAAATCTCACGCATCTGTTCTATTACATTCTCATAGTCAGCTTTCTCTCCGTCAAGCTGATTGATGGCAAAGATAACCGGCTTCTTGAGACTGGCTGTTGTACGGAATATGTTCTGTGTGCCCACTTCCACGCCGTGTTGCGCGTCGACCAGAATCACACCTGTATCTGTGACATTGAGGGCCGTGATGGCATTGCCTACGAAATCGTCGCTGCCGGGGCAGTCGATTACATTGATCTTCTTGTTGAGAAATTCGGCATAAAATATGGTAGAGAACACCGAGTAACCGTATTCTTTCTCGACTGGAAAATAATCACTGACAGTATTTCCCGACTCGACATTGCCACGGCGTTTTATAACTCCACACTCGTAAAGCATAGCTTCAGCGAGTGTGGTTTT
>CAJUBL010000119.1 GCA_910584665.1 uncultured Muribaculaceae bacterium
GCTTGCAGAAGTTTCTCGCAAGGTTCGAGGATTAATCAACCTGTCAGCCGTGGCACTCTCCGCCACGGCTGACACAAACACCTAAAGACTATGTATATCGACGATTTGACCGATGCGGTGGTTGCATGTGCCGAAGCCAAAGGCTGGCATGTGGAAGCGGGCATCATCTATAAGGAGCAGAAAAGTGAGTTTGAGTTTGGCAAGTACAGCCCTGCCGGACGCGATTTTTCCTTCAACGCCACAATGAAATGCGCCAACATCAACTCTCTTATCGAGGACATCGACAATTACTATGAGGGATTTGATGTTGACTCCGAGACATATATCTGGCTTGACCAGTTCGGGCATGGCAGAAACGGCGCTCCCTACAGAATGAGAGCCGTGCTTGAAGATATGGAAGCCACCGAGAAGATGATAGGGGAGCTTTTGGACGCTATAAAGGAAATGGAGGTTCCCGAAGAATACTGATTTCCCTTTAAACCCACAAAGCGACCTGCCATATCCATCACGGACATGGCAGGTCTGAGTGCGCGGAATTGTACCCAATTAATTTATGAAAAACGAGTAAGTAGGCATGTTACATAGTGATATAATTAAGATAGCAGTCAAGAATGGCTGGCAGGTCTCGATAACCGATAGTGAGGACGGCTTCTTCTTCGATTTCCATCGGCGGACGCTCGGCGGCTTGCAGTTCAGCTTCACCGCCGAGTTGACCGATGGACTTGTCGGCACACTCGTCAACGAGATCATCTCCTTTGTCGATGCGCTCGACCCCGAGCGTTATGCCGGCGAGTGGATTGAAATATCCGGTGACTTATCCCCGTCACGGTATTTTCAAGCTGTGACAGACATGGATGACATACGCACCCGTGCCTGGCTTCTCGCCTTAGACCTTTCCGAAATCGCTGAGGGTGGGGATAAACTTCTCAACTTTCCGTGGTACCGCTGGAACTGAATATGGATAAAGGTTGTTACTGGTTTCCAGTCTTACGTTTTCTACCCTTCTTCGGAAGGCCCGCTTTTTTGTAGGCTATCAGGTCTGCTCCTCTGAACAGTAGCCTTCTCTCATCCGGGGAATGGAAGAACCTCAATGGTCTCTCCGGATGCTTGATGTAATCGTAGATTGTGCATCGGTGGACACCGAGGTATCTGGAGGCATATGCTACGGTGTAGAGTAGTTCCGATACAATCTCAACTGTGTGTTTTCGGCAATCCATAAGTACATGATGTGATGAAGATTGGTTCGGTATTGCAAAGTTACAGCTTATTTATCTGCCTCACAATCGGCTGATTGGGACATTAAGTGGATTTGGGTTTACTTATGGGGATAATGGTTTACCTCCGGAAAAAACAAGACTGTCGGGATGAGAAAATAAATGTCCGGAGATTGTGGGGGCGGTATATTTGGGTATAGTCAACGTTGACACGGCCTACGGCTCTACTGAACACTGTCCGACACTGCCCGTAACTCCCTTTATTACTATAATTTATCTATTTTTTGTCTAAGAAAAGAATATAAATATATAGAGTGAAAAGTGTCAACCTTTGGCTATAATTTTTAGGCAGATTTTCAAATTGACTACTTTTGTCAACCTTTGTCAACGCATACTTTACAGGACAAATATCTGTTATATAGCACATTAGAATTTTTCAACATTGACTATCCCGAAACATGTGTGACTGATATTCCGAATATGGATGTTTCAAAAAGAAAGGAGGCCATTTACAGTCTCCTTTTTAGTCTCTGAGAGTGGATATATTGTGAGCGGATATATTATGTATCGTTCTTCGGTATGTCATCGGAGGTGTCTTCATCCATAATCTCGGTTTCAAGGTCGAGGCTTAGTTCGTCTCTAAGCATCTGGTAGTCGAAGCACAACGCCTTGGGACGATTATACTTTACTCTTCGCACCTGCTGTCCGTTTTCCTCCTGCATTACGACTTCCGGCACTCCATTCTGATTGAGAATTACAAATCTGTCCTGCTTGGTGCCGAGATACGATTCATGCGACTTTAGGTATGATAATATCGTCGACCAGTTGGAACGGCTCGATGTCGGGTTGTTGGAGCGTCCACGGAACAGTTCCGCAACGGCAGCAGTGTTGAGATACAGTATCGGACGGGCTTCCTTGAACTCTATCTCGTTCTTGGAGTTGATGGCTCTGAACGTCCTCTGGTACTTGATTCTGAAATGTGCCTTCTCGATACATCTGCCTGATGTCTGATAACCTTGTAGTGCATTCCAGAAATCAGACACCTCGGAGCTTTCCTTGGCGTATTCATTCTGATTGCGCACACCTTTCAATGCTGTCTCAAACAGTTCGCTGTAACTGAACGGCAGTTCTATGGCTGTTTCGAGTGTCCTGTATGCTGCAAGCATGATGACCCAGTTGTCGAATATGCGGTCATGGATTTTCTCATCGGCAAGCTTTGCTGAAAATTCTTTCTTGACTGCCGAATATACATCCCTGAAGTTGTCAGAAAACAAATCCCGGTGATCCAGCAGTTGTAATGTCAGATGGGTGAGTCCGAGATTGGCTGTCGATATAAGGTCTTCGTATCTCTTCTTCTCCTGAAAAGAGAATGACACTTTTGAGAAGGCGAGATATACCAGACGGGTATAAAGTGCCATGTCCGTGGTCGGTTTGTCCTGACCGCAGACGATTACTCCGGTTGAGACTATGGTCTGCGCAGCCATGCCGTCTGTATTGGTATTCTTCTTAGTCTGACCACCGCCTCCCCAGAGTCCTTTGAGGAATCCGATTTTCCGGTCATCGAGGTCATTCTTATATTCGTCGAACACCACAAGGGTATCTATCGCCTGCGAAACCCTGTCGTTCATCGCCGGAATGGATGTCACGCTCATATTGGGCGGATCTATTCCATGCAGAAAGAATGACTGGAGGCAGGTTGCGAGCGAGGTCTTGCCGGTTCCTTTCTCGCCGAAGAGATTGAGAATCGGGAAATGCCTTGTCTGGCGGTAGATGATGTCACGAAACAGCGTTGCGAGAAGGTAGCATATCGCAATACGTGCCTGTTCGCCATACACCTCTATAAGCATTGCCGCGAAATCATACAGTTTGATGCCATTGCGGTTCTCATGTATCATCAGTCGCTC
>CAJUBL010000120.1 GCA_910584665.1 uncultured Muribaculaceae bacterium
GATATAACTATTGAGTATGAAAAATTTTTATCCCCACTATTTTTCTACTGAGCCGGGTATGGGGCTGACCATGCTCCGGGCAAACCGCTACGCTCATCGGTACCCGGTTACTGTCAAATCAGCGTCCTAATGGACGCTTTATTTGATTTGCTCACGATTTTTTTGTACATTTGACTCGAAAATCACCATTCATTTCTAATATATCATGAAATTAAAACATTTCTGCCTTATAGCCGCGCCGATGATTGCATACGGCGGTTTCACGTGCTATGGCGAGACCATTGACATCAGTACCCCCAACACCACCATGCTGCTTGACGCCACCCTGGGACAACCTCTGCGATTCATTTACTATGGCGATCTTATACCTCAGGCTCAGGCAGGGCAGATCGCGGAATCGACCGGCTGGCATACGGCGTATCCTGTATACGGCATGAGCGCATCGCGCGAAACCGCTATGAGCGTGACACATCCGGATGGCAATATGACACTTGACCTCGCTGTGACAGGAACCGAATCGTCAGTCCGCAAGGATGGTTCGAAAGTCACTACCGTGACAATGAGCGATAAGGTATACCCTTTCGATGTCAGGATCAACTATCTTACCTATCCCGATAACGATGTCATAGAGACATGGGCCGAGGCAGTGAACCGCGGCAAGAAACCGGTTGAACTGAGAGAATTCTCATCAGCCTATCTGCCGGTGCGCCGGGGAGATGTATATCTCACGTCATTTACAGGTTCGTGGGGCAACGAGGCCATCATGGTCGAAGAGCCGCTTAAGCCAGGTGTCAAAATAATCAAGAACAAGGATGGTGTGAGGAACTCACACACGGCACACAGCGAGGTAATGCTTTCACTTGACGGTATGCCCCGTGAGAATGAGGGCCGTACTATCGGAGCCGCACTATGCTACAGCGGCAACTACGAGCTTAAGATAGACACCGATGACAGCGACTGGCATCACTTTTTTGCCGGTATCAATGAGGATAATTCAGCCTATACACTCGGTAAAGGAGAGACGTTCGTCACTCCGGCTCTCGCCCTCACCTACAGTCCTGACGGCAAGAGCGGTGTGAGCCGCAACATCCACCGCTGGGGCCGCGATCACAAGATAGCGCATGGCAATGACCTGCGCAAGATTCTGCTCAACAGCTGGGAAGGCGTCTATCTGGATATCAAAGAGGACGAGATGGCTCAGATGATGGCCGATATATCCTCAATGGGCGGCGAACTTTTTGTCATGGATGACGGTTGGTTCGGAGCGAAGTATCCACGTACCCGCGATAACTCATCACTCGGTGACTGGACGGTAGATACCGGCAAACTTCCCAATGGAATAAACGGTCTTCTTGACATGGCCGACAGGAACGGCATCAGATTCGGCATATGGATCGAGCCGGAGATGACCAATACCATCTCTGAACTTTACGAGCAGCATCCCGAGTATATCATCAGACCCACAAACCGGGAGCCTGTTCTGGGCCGCGGAGGAACACAGGCCGTCCTTGACATGTCCAACCCCAAGGTCCAGGATCTCGTGTTCAGCGTCGTTGACACGCTTCTCACCAGATATCCACGTATCGATTACATAAAGTGGGATGCCAACGCACCAATCATGAATCACGGGTCGCAATACCTCACGGCCGACAGACAGAGTCACCTTATGATCGAATACCATCGCGGATTCGCAAAAACACTCGAACGCATACGTGCAAAGTACCCGGACGTGACTATTCAGGCCTGCGCCAGCGGAGGCGGCCGCGCTAACTACGGCGTTCTTCCGTGGTTTGACGAGTTCTGGGTTAGCGATAACACTGACGCCCTGCAGCGTGTGTACATGCAGTGGGGCACAAGCCACTTCTTCCCGGCCGTAACAATGGCTTCACACATAAGTGCAGCCCCCAATCACCAGACAAATCGTGTAATCCCGATGAAATACCGCATAGATGTGGCGATGAGCGGCAGGCTGGGAATGGAGATCCAGCCTAAGAACATGACTCAGGAGGAGACTGACCTGTGCCGTAATGCCATCAGCGAGTACAAGACCATACGTCCTGTTGTCCAGCAGGGAGACATATACCGCCTGCTCTCGCCATATGACGGCAAGGGTGTGGCCTCCATGATGTATGTATCGCCCGATAAGGACAAGGCCGTATTCTACTGGTGGAAACTCGAGACGTTCGTCAACCAGCATCTGCCCCGCATCAGGATGGCAGGTCTCGATCCCGACAGGATGTATACAGTCCGCGAACTCAACCGTATAGACAGAAAACCGCTCTCCTTTGAAGGTAAAAGTTTCTCCGGCCGGTATCTCATGTCCAATGGCCTGGAGATCCCTTATACCCACAATACAGACCACAGGAACAGAAGCGCATGGTCATCACGCGTACTCTATCTCGAGTAAAACTGAGTGACGTGACACATCGTCATACAAAAGCATAACAAACCGGCACAGTCAGGCGGATAACAGTAATATATCATCCGCCTGACTTTATTTATCGATAGCTTAAAAAATGTGAAAGCACTTGCCCTAATCAAAATTTTGACATACCTTTGCACCGTTGTAAGCCGAGAATGCTACCGCACACATGGCGATTTAGTGTAGAGGCCTAGCACGCCGCCCTCTCAAGGCGGAGACTCGGGTTCGAATCCCGGACTCGCTACAACAGAACAAAGACGTCGGTTCCTGTACGGACCGACGTCGCTATTTTTACATTCGATGCCTGAGCCCTACATGGGCTCAGTAGAAAAATAGTGGGGATAAAAATTTTTCATACTCAATAGTTATAT
>CAJUBL010000121.1 GCA_910584665.1 uncultured Muribaculaceae bacterium
TCCTTAGCAATGGTGTTAAATTCTTATGTTTTTATCCCGAACTCGCGTTATTAATTAAAACAGTTTCTTAATCGGTATATTTTTTATGGTAGCTCATATGTTTTCGGCAAATCAAAAAAAATTTGATTTGTTCCGTATTTATCCGTATCTTCGCATGTTCCTATAAGAGAGATTATATACAGGTATGCCAACCATGAAATATCAATTACTAACTATTGCAACGTTATCATGTGTCTTCTGTGTGTCGGCCCGAGGCTCATGGACTATCGACAATGTCAGTTATAATGTCGATACACTTTACCATGCTACTGTGGGGCCGGGTACATCCGAGACTCATCTGCGTGTCACACATCCTGCATCGGGAGAGTTCAACAATCTGTTTTACACTACCGTGAAACTATCCGATCCATATGTCGAGATACGTGCCGCCAAAGCCGGTAACAGTATGTCGGCTGTAGAGACTGTGCCGGAGATAGCCGAGCGGTTCAGCAAGCCCGGGGAACTGTATTTTGCGGGGACTAATGCCGATTTCTTCAATACCTATCCTCCGTATAATGCATTGGGCGCCACTATTACCAACGGCTCGCTGGCCAACTTCAACACTCCGGCCGCAAGCGCCGATATCGACGACTATTTCCTGTATTTCGACAGAGACAATATACCATCATTCGCACGTCATGTGGTGCCTAACGCCGAAGGGTCCATTCAGTTCCCCGACGGTTCGCAGTATCTTCATAAGGTTAATGCCAGCCGTGGTACCGACGGTATGGTTCTCTATACTCCGCAGTGGAAAACCGGTAACTACGCCTCCGGCTATACCGGTACGAATAAATATGGCACAGAAGTGAAAGTCAGACCGGTAGGCGATCTGACCCTTTTCGGTCACAATCAGGAGTTTGAAGTTATCGAGGCTCCGGTAAAGTCGGTCGGAAACATGAGGATTCCGGAGGACGGATGTGTCATCTCGGCTCATGGTGCGGCCCAGGCATATCTTTCGAACCTCAGGAAGGGAGATGTAGTGAAAGCCTACATCGGGATACGTGCCGACAACCGATCTGTCTCCGTAAAGGAACTGATCGGCGGATTCCCGTTTCTGCTACGTGACAACGAAGTCGAGCCGACTCCGTCATATCCTGGACATTTAGCCAACCGCGAACCCCGCACAGCTGTGGGATACAACCGGGACAAGTCTCTTCTGACAATGCTCGTTGTCGACGGCCGCAATGCGGGCGGATCGGCAGGCGTGACACAGAACATGCTGGCCAGGTTTATGCGCGAACTCGGAGCCTGCAATGCCATGAACTTTGATGGCGGAGGCTCATCCACACTATATATCGAGAAATTAGGTGTACGCAACGTGCCGTCCACTTCGTCACTTGACAAGGACCGTCCGGAGGGCCAGCCACGCGTAGTGGTCAATGCTTTGTTTGCTGTGGCTAAAGCTCCGGCCGACAATGAAATAGCATCTATAGAGATACGGGAGAAGCGTCTTGATATCTCTGCCGGAGAGACCTATACGCCTGTAGTCTACGGCTACAACAGATATGGCGTTCTCGTTGACGCAGACCTCAGGAATTTCACATGTGAGATATCACCACAGCTCGGCACGCTTGACGACGTCACATTTACAGCGGGCGGAGGGTATTACCGTGGTGATCTTACAGTAAAATACGGCAAAGCCAGTTACTCTATACCGGTATTTGTCAATGGTACGGACGGAGAGTATGTCAGCTCGGGTGTGGATAATATAATCTGTGACCAGGACAATGCCGCCACGGTCGAGTATTATAACGCACTGGGGCAACGTATAGTCAGTCCGACTCCGGGACAACTTGTGATTGAGCGTCAGGGTTTACGTGTAACCCGACGTGTCTACCGTTGAAATCAGAACCGGGAAATATGCCATGAAGCTGACAATCAAGAATATGGTGTGCCGCCATTGTGTGGAATGTGTGCGTCGGATTCTTTCCGACGGGTTACGGCTTGCTGTAAGATCTGTGGAACTTGGAGCAGCTGAGATTGACGGTCCGCTTTCCGATAACGATATATCGGTAATAAGCGATGCTCTTGAGGCCGAGGGGTTCGAGCTGATACATTCACGGGAAGCTGAGATCATAGATATCGTAAAGCGCATATTGATTGAACATACGCGTCAGGATGGAGAGCACCAGCGTGAGAACCTGCAGTCATTGCTTGACGGCAAGTTCGGACTGACATATGCCTCAATAAGCCGTCTTTTCTCTGAAACCGAGGGGCGTAGCCTCGAAAACTACTATATCAGCCTGCGCATTGAACGCGTAAAGGAACTTATAAAATACCGCAGGCTGTCATTATCTGAAATCGCTTTCATGACCGGATTCTCGTCTGCCGCCCACCTGTCAAGACTGTTCAGGCAGACCACAGGCCTTACTCCGACCGAATTCAAGTCATTAGGCGGCAAACGGACACCGTTGCCCGAGATCTGACCCGCTGAACAATATATTGCTTTTGAGCAATCCTGCGGAATGCCTGAATTATACAATCTATTGTCGTAATTATGTAATGCCTGAATAGCAGTGACCTTGTACCTTTGTATCTGAAAACATAAATGGTATTAATTATGGAACTGCTCAATTCACTGTTGTTCATGCTGAACGAGATGTCACCCTACATTCTGCTGGGGTTTCTGATAGCCGGCTTGCTGCATGCGTTTGTACCACAGCATGCTATGGCCCGGCATCTGTCAGGCCGCG
>CAJUBL010000122.1 GCA_910584665.1 uncultured Muribaculaceae bacterium
TAAAAAAGGACCTGCTTAGCAGGTCCTTTTTTTGTATTAATGGAAAATAATGTGTAATTTTGTATCGTGTGTGGAATGAGATTTATAGAATCGCATAAATATAGACAAGTCATGATTCGTATTCTGCACAACGGCCCTATATTAGTCCAAAGTTGACACACATAAATCATCTAAATAATTAATTATGAAAAAAGGATTACTTACATTGGCAGCTATGGCGTTTGCAGCGGCATCCATGTCAGCGGCAAGCTATACTCTGTTCGATTCCACCGACATGAAGGGGGATTGGAAAGCACAGGGTACCGGTTTCACCACAACCGTTACGGTAGATGGAAAGACATTCGTTATTTCCACAGACAAGGGTTCTTCTACGACAGCGCTCCGCAACCCTGGTACCGAGCAGTACGCATGGCGTGTTTACAAGAACTCTTCATTCACCATCCAGAGTGAGTCGATGGATATGAAGACAGTCGTAGTTTCCTTCGACAGCTACGTTGATGATAAAGGTAAAGGATACTCATCCGAGTGCGCCCTGAGCGAAGGCTGGACCGGAACTCTCGATAACTGCGTCTACACACTGAAGAATGCCGGCGCAAAGACCTTGACCGTAACAGCCGATCAGAATCAGGTTCGTATCAAAAAAGTCGTTGTTTCCGACAGCGAGACCGTAGACAATCCCAATAATCCCGGCGGTGGTGCCATCTATCAGAACGCCTTCAACACCAAGGCTGGCATCGAAGACTGGACCATCACAAAGACCGAGGATTATGATTCATGGTATGTCAATGAGTCAATCGGCTGCCTCGTAGCCAACTCATACGACAGCGAGACAAGCTCCAATCGTCCTGCAGACACATGGATCTACCGTGAGTTCGACCTCGCCGGCCAGACAGGCGTGAAGCTCGATGTGGAGCAGGCATTCGGTTTCTATTTCCCCACAAAGCAGGAGAGCAACTTCGTTCTCGCGGTTCGTGAGAACGGCGGTGAATGGGCCCCCATCGACTTCACCGTATTCCCCGAGAAACCGGAGAAGAACTGGTCGGCATTCGTAGCCAACACCTTCGATCTCTCCGCATACGACGGCAAGAAGATCGAGATAGGTTTCCACTACACGACCGACGGCGCTTCCTCCAAGGCATGGGAGCTCAAGAACTTCAAGCTCTACTCCGGCAATGGCACCGTGACTCCTCCTCAAAAAGACCCCAATATCGTATACGAGAATACATTCGCTACCGAGTTCGACGGATGGAAGAACACCAACGCCGGTGACGTTGCTGACAATCCCTGGTATATCAACAAGACTCAGGGCTGCCTCGTGGGAAGTTCCTATAAGGATGGTCAGAACTATGCTGTAAACAGCATGCTCACACGCGAGTTCGACCTCACAGACCGCACAGGTTGCGCCCTCTCGTTCGATCAGGCATTCGGCTTTGTGGCTCCCCAGACTCAGGACGAGAAGTTTGTCCTCAAGGTTCGTCAGGCCGACGGGGAGTGGTATTCGCTCGTCATGACCAACTATCCCGCCGCTCCCGAGAAGGGTAACTGGACAAAATTCGTGACAAATGAATTCGACCTCAGCGAGTATGACGGCACAAAGATCGAGATTGGTTTCAACTACGTTAACACAGACGCTACCGCAATGGCATGGGAGCTGAAGAACTTCAAGCTCACCGGTGTTGCCGACAGCGGTGTTGACGGTATTGAAGTCGAGAACGCCCCCGTTTACTTCTACAACCTCCAGGGTGCACGCGTAAACAACCCCGAGAACGGTATCTTCATCCGTGTCCAGGGCAATAAGGCACAGAAAGTTCTCGTTAAATAATAAGCTTATAACTTAGAAAAACATATAGGGGTTGCGACCTGTTATAGGCCGTAACCCCTTTTCTCTTAAAGTTGACAGAAGAAAATAAACCGGAGACAATAACTTCATACGCATGAATAGAATCATTGTCGTGGCAATGGCCATACTTGCCGCCATATC
>CAJUBL010000123.1 GCA_910584665.1 uncultured Muribaculaceae bacterium
CGCAGCTATCTCCGTGATTTCAATCGTCCCTTATCGTACCCCACACTGGATGATGAAGAATTTTGCAGAAAACTGAACATCGTTCTTTCAGCGGGCAAACTGTCGTATGGCAGTCTCCTTATGTTTGGCAAACGGGAATCCGTACTCGGTGCATTACCCAACTTTTGGATAGACTATATGGAGATACCGGGTGATTCTTACGCCACAGCCTCACAGCGATATACCTACCGTATGCCGGAGCAGGAAAATATATGGGAGAGTTTTCAGCTTATAATGCACCGTCTGCGCAATTTTGTAGATGCCCCTTATGTGGAAGGACCCGACATATTCGGTGTAGAAGACAACTCACAACTGTTCTGCTTGCGTGAAGGATTGGTTAATTTTTGCGCTCACTCAGATTATTTTGCTTCAGCACATCCCACGATAAGGGTATTCGATGACAGAATTGTGATGCAGAATCCGGGACGGTTCATTCTTGATGCCGACGAGTTCCGGAGCCGTGTCCTATCTATGCCGCGTAATCCGAGTATAATCAGACTATTCCGTCATCCGAAACTATCTGAAAATGCCGGATATGGCATTGACAAAATATTAGGTTGGGAAAAATTGACTGGGAAAACTGTCACATTTGAGAGTGATATGCTGATCTCAACAGTCACTTATCCATTGTCATCGACTAAGGATTCTCGCGACGCTGGCGAGAATAATGGCGAGAATGGCGAGATTGAAAATCAGTCCACCAGAGAAAGGCTGATTGCTTTGATTAAGGAGAATCCCCGAATAACAAGAGCATCTTTATCCGAGCAACTTGGAATCTCTTCATCAAATGTGCAATTCCATATAGAAAGACTGAAATCGGAAGGGATTATCCAGCGTGTTGGTTCTCCCAGAAACGGACATTGGGAATTCCCTTCTGAATAGGTCAGAAAGTAGGTCAGAAAATAGGTCAGAAAGTAGGTCAGAAAACCGACATACCGGGAAAATTGCCGTCAGAAGAATAGAACAAATTCGAATTAAAAATTCCTAACAAACATATAAAATCCTTAAATCACCTCTATTTTTTCTTCTCCATTTTACCCATATAGTACACTATTAGTACACGCTACGTGGTGTTATATCCTTATATACTAACGATATATGAGGGTATAATAACTCCTCCTCATGGACGCCAACGGTCGTGACGCACTGGCATTAGAGCGCGGTGAGAACGGTCGGTTTGTCAAGGCCGACATTTTCGATCATCCTGTATCATTTGCCGTTGACGAGGTTACTTCGGTTGATACTCCATTGGAGGCTCTTACCGCATCGCTCAATAAATACGGTGTTGTCAACCTTGAATATATGTCGAGTCTGGTCGATATGGACGAAGATGCAATCACCGAAAGTCTGGAAGGACACATCTTCTATAATCCACAGGTGGAGAACTACGAGATTAAAGACCGCTTTATCGCCGGAAATGTTGTAGCAAAAGCTGAGGCAGTCCGCTCATGGATTGACAGAGAGGAAGAACGGATAAAGGACTTCCCCGGATATGACGGTGTAGAGCCATTTATCGCCTTGTCGAAGGACTCCCTCAAAGCGTTGGAGGATGCCCGGCCCCGCCGCATAGAGTTTGATGAACTGGATTTCAACTTCGGTGAACGATGGATTCCGACCGGCATCTACTCCGCCTACATGTCGTACCTCTATCATACCGATGTGAAAATTGCCTATTCTTCCTCAATGGATGAATACTCGGCAGAGGCTTCGAGAAAGAACATGACCATCTGGGAGGAGTTCTGCGTAAGAGGCTATTACCGCACTTACGACGGTATGAACCTGTTGAAGCACGCCCTGCACAACACCGTTCCCGACATTAAGAAGTCGGCGGGCAAGGACGACAACGGCAACGACATCAAGGTGCCGGACAACGAGGCTATCCAACTCGCCAATACCA
>CAJUBL010000124.1 GCA_910584665.1 uncultured Muribaculaceae bacterium
TATGCCAGTGGTGGTTGAACCTCTTTTCAGCCTACCTTTTTACAATTAGTCCTAAAAGAGACATTGTACAAAAACAATGTCTCTTTTTTACATTCCGAACGAACAGATATCACTCAATGTATATTTCTATATCCGCTTGCTGTTCAGGGCATCAAGCATTTTCTGAAGAGTACCGCGTACAGCCCGAAGACGTTCTATGGCTTCAAAACGACGAGACACCCCTGAATGATTACGACGTATCTGTTCCTGTGCGGCCTCGAGTTTCAAACCCTTCTCTTTGACAAGAAAATAAATCATACGTATCACTTCAATATCCCGAGGTGTGTAAAACCTGGTACCCTTGTCATTTCGCTTAGGCTTGACAATAGTAAACTGACTTTCCCAGAAACGCAACGTCGAAGGGGCCACATTAATAATATCAGCCACCTCGCTTATCTTATAGTATTTCTTATCCAAGCTATCCATAATATAATATCAGTCCATTACATGTCCGGCATTTTCGGCCGCCTCCACCATAGCCGCATATTCCTCCGGAGTGAGATCCTGAAAATAATAATTCACGGGGTTCTGCGGCTCACCTTTAAGGCGGACCTCATAATGAAGATGAGGTCCGGTCGATTTACCAGTGTTGCCGACCTTACCGATGAGATCTCCGCGTCTGATCTGTTGTCCGGGTCTGACAAGCACTTCGCTCAGATGAGCATATCTAGTAGTATAATTAAACCCGTGATCAATATCAATCATGTTACCATATCCACTCATACTTCGGCCGGCCGTCTTTACAACACCATCGCCTGTAGCATAAACCGGTGTACCTGTCGGAGCGGAAAAATCCATACCCTCATGAAATCTCACAGTGCCATACACAGGATCAACACGTCGCCCGTATCCCGAAGCCATATGCCTCAGGTCCTTGTCGGCTACCGGCTGTATCGAAGGCACATGAGTCAACCGGTCCTTTCTCTGCAAAGCAAGCTCGCGCAACTGTTCAAACGATCCGATCTGGGTATATATTGATTGCTCGAGAGCACTCATCTTACGGGAAACATTCCCGACAAGAGCAGCATCACTAAGCGAGTTCATAACAATATCCGGCTCAGACGGATCAAGTCCGGCATACCTCTGGGCATCACTTATAGGATCAGCCTGCATCATGACCCGATAAAAGTTATTGTCACGCTCGGCCAGATTATCCATGACATCAAGTGCCGAAGAGAGCCGCTGGTCGATTTCAGTCAACTGAGACCGAAGCTGTTCATTATCATCGCGCAACATTTTTTCACGCGGCAACTCCATCATCGTATATAAGCCAAGTCCTACAACAGCAGTTATCGCCGAGACCTCACCTGCACGAAGCACCACTCCCCACAGGCGCTGGCGTGGAGAACGATACACACGCTCGTAAGATTCGGTCAAAGGATTATATCTGAAATATACTTTACGGCTCACGTGATTGCACTTTAATAAAAAAAGCAGTAAATTTGCACGATTGAATGCGCAAATATAATCAATCGGATTCAAATATTCAACAAAGGGACCAACTTTATCACAACAATAT